>NZ_DKHR01000019.1:0-71669 GCF_002453835.1 Psychrobacter sp. UBA6739 | reverse complement strand
TAATTTCACCAAAGCGTGTATTAAAAATTGCTTTCGAACCTTCTTTACCAAAATTAATTTCATAAGTTGGAATGGTTATGACATCGTCTTTCACTCCTGGGCGAACATCCTGCATTGTCTTGTACGTGCCTTTACCTTTCGCTGGCAGTGTTTTATTTTTCTCTAGTCCCGCCAGCGGCCAAACACCTTGTTTGGCTACCAAGGTATCGTAAACCTCAATACCAATATTATAAGGTAATGTCGCATTGGCTATTTTCAGACCTTGAATAATAGTAATGGTATTTGGCTGACAAGGAATTATCGTACCATCACTACTGGATAGCTTTAGCTCAAAGTGATTGGTTTTCCCCGTATTTAATTGCAACTCGATAATTTCAACATCATTATCTATAGCTAAACTACCTGAAGACCAAGCACCATCGCTACGTAGTACCTCTAAACTGAATGTCTCTGGCAGTGAAGATTCTGATGCGTCTCTATCAATCTTAATACCCAAGTGTTCAGCTGTTTCAACAGTGGTCTCAGGGTACTTTAAGATAAGCTGGGCCTTTTTGGTGTCACGCTTTTGCAGCTCTCTAGGAATGTCTTTGGTGGAAGCAAATAAGGTCGCGCCTCGAGCGACGGCCGTCATAGGATCTATGCTGGTATCGATCTTATCTGTGATTTGTTCCACTAACATCCGGCGTAGCGTCTGCTGGAACGTTGGACCGCCTACTAAGATAAGCGAGCTTAAGTCGCTGGGTTCTAAATTATTACGTTTAATTAAGTCCTTTGTGATGTCAATGGCTTGCTGAAATATCGGAGTGACTACTTTTTCATATTGATCTAAGGTAATTGTGATATCAAATTCAATATCGTCTCCGCTATCGTCCTCACCTAGATCATCAATAAACTCGCTCCACTGATCGCTTGATGATAATTTGATCTTTGATTCTGCAGCAAATCCTTTTAATGCTTCTTGTAACAAACCCTTCATGGCTGAATCCGAAATAGTGTCTTCAAGATCACACTGCTTTTGAATCTCTGGTATAAACAATTGATCAACTACGGCTGCATCCAAATCTTTACCACCAAGGTGGTTATTGCCTGCTGAATCAACCACTTTCATGATACCCTCTTCCGTATGCATCAATGCCGCATCAAAAGTACCACCACCAAAGTCAAACACTAACCAATAACCTGATTGGCTAGTTGCCTTGATACCATAAGCAATCGAGGCGGCAATGGGCTCTTGTAATAGCTCACAATAGCTAAATCCTGCCAGCTGTGCAGCCCGCTGCGTAGCGTCTAACTGACTTTGCTCAAACATAGCAGGTACTGTAATCACAGCAGATGTGACATTTTCGTCTCTGACATAACCTTTTAGTTTTTTAAGCACTTCAGCGGAAAGCGCTTCTGCACTATAACTTCTATCCATAAAGGTTGATTCATAGTTATAATTCGTGCCCATATTACGTTTAAATTCTTGATAGCCATTAAGCTTAGTGGCTTCACGTTTTTTAAAGTTTTGTATGGCTTCCTGCTCTATTGCATTTTTTGCCTTATCTCCAACACGCATAATTTGCTTTTTATTAAAAGAAATACATGAAGCTGTTGTATCTCCCTGATCATCATCTGATTTAATGATTACAGAGTCACCATCTTGCATGACTGCAATGGCAGAGTTAGTTGTACCCAAATCAATACCAAAATCTACTTTTTGACGCATATCTACATTCCTATACTTTATTATTCATTGATTTTTTTTCTAACCAACACTGACTTCAACATCAGCTTTTTGAATTAACTTATCATTGAAATTAACCTGAGGATAAACCACTCTAGTGATTATACTTTCATCTTCATTGAGCTCATCACTCGGTATAAATCGGGCCTTAACAGTCATCCCTTCAGTATAATTCATGCCCAGATAATCAATAATCTCATAGCCATTACTACCAAGCTCCTCCTCTAACCTCTCAAGAGACTTGCTCAGAGATTTAAGCCCTTTGGTATCTTCTGGTAGCGCAGTTATGCGTCTACGCATACGATGAATTTCATCTGCAAGCTTAATAGCCAGACCATGATCGATATTATCTTCACTATTTGAAAGCATATCTGGGCTAGCGGTTAGGGTAGCAGCTTCAGCTAAATGAGCATGTTCTAACTTGAGCTTAGCCACAACTTCATTAAGCTGTGTTATTAATTGGGCATCAGATTGGACGATATTCTCTTCCGCTTTTTTCACACCTTCAAGCGCAGACTGCACCTTATTGACTAAGCCTACGTTTTCTTGGTTATGCTGCTTTCTCAAATACCAATAGACCCCACCCAAGATTCCAAGTAGACCTAGTAAACCTAACAAGCCTAGCAATGAGTGGTTTGTGAATTTATTATCTAAGTTAGAGGTTTTTTCTGCTGTATCTGCGCTTAACGTATCAACATCTTTTTTTAAGTTTTGCTCAGATGCTTTTGTGGTGTTCTCTAATGTAGTTATAGATTGATTGGTATCATCAAGCTTAGTATTAACGTCTTCTAATGCTGTTTTAAGCTCAGAGAGTTGTTCAAGCCTCTCTTTACTTTCTGCTTTATAGTCAGCACCTTGTTTCTCGAGAGCGCTTAGTAGCTTTTCATTGCTAGACTGGATATCACTAATTTTTTGCTGCTGTAGAACTACGGTCTTTTGTATAGCAGCAATGTCTTTACTGGTATCATTTTGTTGATCAGCACCAAATGATGAGGTGGAGCTTACAGCAAAAAAGCTACTACATATTAAAGCGGATAAAATGGTCTTTTTCATTACAGCTGCCTTTAATTATTTTACTTTGCATTATTTTCAATAAAGCTTTTGATAATTGTCATTACTGCATATAAGACGATAAGTGGCCAAAATCCTGTAAATAGCGCTGCTATGACATATCCAACTCTAAGATAGGTGGAGTTTATACCAGTCATATTACTTATCGTATAAAGAGCACCGCCAATTATGGGTTTATCCTGAGTAGCAACCACTGGAAGGTACTTTTTACCACCTGCTTTTTCTACTGCCTGCTGTAAATCTGATCTCTCACTACTTATATGAGCATACGCCTTCCTGATGGATTCTTCTGTTTCATCATCTATATCAATATACAAGAACTCTCTTTGTATTTTCGACATCAAGTTATAGCACTCATCAATAGTGGCATTAGTGGCATTTAACTTATCTAGGTCTGGCTGCTCTTTAAACTCTTCAAAAGTATCTTTATAGACTTCTAAAATCTTACCAATTAGTTTAAAAGCACATGCTCCTGCTAAACTTCTGAATAGCTCTTCTTCTTTAGCACTTTGTACGGTAATAACATTTAGCTCAGCGACCATCTTATTCAGTAACCACTCAGCATCAGCAATTGAATAAATCTCTTTTTCTAGATAGGCAAATATATTTATAAAAATCTTATTGACAGATTCTTCCTCTATTATCTCCTCTAACTTATTTTTATTATCTGCAATATTACTTTTCACTTCACCGTAAGCTGGTAACTCATGAGCCCAATCAATTATATCTTTAGCAAACCCAGACTCTTCCAGCTCATTGTTGGCAAAAACTGAGCACCTCTTAGCCGTATCAGCGTAATCATTGACTACTCTTTGAACTTTATAATTATTACAATAAAGGTCTAATTCGCGAACTAAGGGTTCCTTATCTTTTAATTTATCAACCAAACCGTAAACAGCCCAGCTTTCTTCTTCAGTTAAGCCGTGCTTAACTTCATCAATTACATCCTGAATTTCAGTTATATAGGGATTAATAATTTTAGATTCAGCATAATCCTGCATATCCTCAGCATAATTTGAGAACGCCCCTAATAACTCAAGAACACTACCCTCCATACTTGAAGCATACTCAATAAGACTGTCAATCATCGTTTTACTGAGTGAGCTATTATCTACAATATTCTTATTAGACTGTAAGGCATTAGTTTTAATCTTATCTAGTTCTTTGATAACTGAGCCATAACGCTCAACAACTTCATAGAGCTTTCCATAAACAAAACCTGACGACTTAAGCTCGAATAACGATATGACATTAGCGTTTATAAGCCACGAGAACTTAGGGTTTGAGTTAGAGAGTATCTGTGAGTCCCATAACTCATATGCTTTACGATAATTATTATTTTCTATAGCTTCAAAAGCAATCTCGTCAACCGTATCGTATTGGTAGAACCAAAATAGTGCATTAAACACTCTGTCGTTATCACTTTCGAGGTTTCGAGCAGCGTCCTGTATAGACTCCAATGTTCTTATAGGTAGGTTATTGCTAGCACTCATATCAAGCGGATAATCTTTAACCTTACCGAAATCAACAAAAGTCTCTAAATCGCTTGTTCTTTTAGCTAGTTCTTTACTAGTTATAGGGCTTACTAAGCCTAAAACCCTATAAGGATTATTAAAAACTTTATCCACTTTTGTCAGCCTTGAAAAATTATATTGTTTTTAAAATATTAACCCTATGTTATCATTTGTATCATTTTAAATGAATAGCTATACTGAAATTTAAACAGTACTTTAACTACAGAAAAAACCTGTAAGCAGAAAATTTTTAGGCTAGAGAAGATAAGTAGCGTTATCCATCACAGAGAAAACTAAAACTCACAAGATATATCAAAGTAAAGCTCAGTCATATAACCTAGAATTGATAGCAATCTTCAAAGAAAATAATCCTTCAAGAAACCAACTTAAACTTGCTAAAAAATAATGAGATACCTTAAAGAATGCCACGCCACACCTTACTAAAATAGTCACATGGATAGGCATTTATTGTCGGCAAAAAAAATTAATTTAGCATTGGTAGAGTATGCAAAGTCTGTAGTACTAAGCCATTCAGTCACTATGATTGCACTAAGTACCAAACCAGTCATCAACAAGTATACCGTAACCTAATTATTGTGAGCTACTTTTTATAGTCACTCATAATAAAGAAAGATATGGCGTTGATTATTTGCACGCTAATTTAAGCGAGTAATTCCAAGAAATTAGTAAATATGGCGTATTAATTCTAGTAAATAAATAGTCGTTTATTTACCAATAGCTGCGCTATCAACCCCTTTATTACTTCACATAAATATAACGGTAATGAACTTTAAGGTTTACCCATATATATTTAAAGCACTCTAACTTTAATAGAACCTAAATAATTAAGAATTAATTTATGACATCATTTTATATTAAAGATCAGAATGGATTACATGCCAGCTTTCAAACGACTGCTCTCATAAGCAAAAGCTCTAACGGTGAGCTATATAACATCAAGCCATCATCTACCTCTGAGCTTAAGGGCTTAGTTTTCAAAAAGTTTTCAAAAGCCTATCAAAGCATGAATGTGCAACCGAAAATTGAATACATGGTCAATCACCAACCGCAGACTGATGTTAGCAACGATTCAAAGATATGCTGGCCATCACATTGTGTCTATGATGAAAACAATGTTTTTGCGGGTTACTTAATGCCATTAGCATTAAATGGCAGTCTATCTCTAGATGAGATTTTTAACAGCACAAAGCAATATAGTAATAAGTGGCAAGCTTTTGCAGAGAATACACTAGCTAGCTACGAGTTAAGGTTGAAGACATGCATAAATATCTGCCAAACAATACGTTCTATTAATGAGACAAACTGGTATATTTTTACAGACCTTTTTCCTACCAATATCATGGTAACTAATGATGGTCGAATTTCATTGATCGAATGTGACTTGATTCTAGAAAATAATAATGAAACTCATAAGATCACTAACTTTGATTCAAGAGATATCTCAGGGTATACACCTCCTGAGGCGCTAGGGATGAATATAAGTACTAATATATATAATGAGTCACAAGAAAGATTTCCTTTATCAGTTATTATTTATGAAATAATATTCAGAGCTCATCCTTACTCGGCAACTTTTACTCCCCCTTATAACCACTTAGTTACTCTTGATGAGAAAGTTGAAAACAATCTTTTTGTTCATGGTGGAGGTAGTAGCCATATTAGCTTGATGCCACCTGAACATAAGGGCTTCGATAATATTAATCATAAATTAAAATCTTTATTCCATCTAGCGTTCGATATAAAGTCTAAAGACAGAAGACCTACTCCACAATTGTGGGAAAACACCCTTACCTTACTGGTTATTGAAAAAAATCATGGCCTTCAGCCTACTCCTAACTTAAAGACCATTACATCTCAGCCAGACATACAGCATCAAAACAGAGAGGATGATACTAATCATACTCCTGTGTACATAAATACGAATAACAAACCTAATGATCTTAATACGAATGTAAAAGCCAGCTGGTGGGGTCAAGGGCAATCTCAATTAGCAATTATTATTTTTCTTTTGCTTATAGGAGTCATCATAGTACTAGCAGCCACTGACTTCGGTTCAAATACAGAAAATGCCGCAGAAGACCTTTACAATGCACAACAAGAAGTATCGGATGCAGGGACCTATGAGCCTACAGCAGCATACAATGAAGTTGAAGAAGTAAACCCTCCTAAACTAACAGACCAATTTTTATATGTGATGTCGGATGAGGCGAACCTAAGACAGAGACCAAGCTTAAACTCTCCTATTGTCATGAAGCTCGAATATAATACTAAATTAACTCAAACTGACTCACCATTAATTGAAGATGGAAGTATTACTTGGATTAATGTAGCTAGCAATGGAGGAACTATGGGTTGGATGTCAAGCCTGACACTTTCTAAATACCCACGAGATATTCTTTACTCAAGATGTGGCGTGAGAAATAATGAAGTTGAATATATAGTTGCTTCTGCTGGTGTAAATGTTCGGAATAGTGCAAACACAAATGACAATAGTGTTATTGGTTTGATACAAAAAGGTGAGATAGTTTGTCCATATATGTATCTTGGAACTTATGATGAATCCATAGGCAGATGGATGGGCTTTCAATTGACTAGTGGAGAAGTAGCCTGGGTTGCAGAATCATTATTAGAACCCTACTACGAGCCTGAGCCCTACTATGAACCTGAGCCTGAGCCGGAACCTGTAAATGAGCCGGAACCTGCTAAGATAAGACGGCCTGAGCTTTCAGATAATCATGTACCGAATGCATCGTCGTCTGATTCTAATACAAGTGATTATGATAAGTATAACTCATGGTTCTAATACTTCCCGATACATACTGCCAATAGCGTAGAAACTAACTTAAAAGATTTTAGTTACACAGACTGTATTTGATTAAGCTATTAGTAATTATTTGCCATTGTCAGAAGCAATGGCGATGGCGGCTTTACGCCGATACAGAAACTAAATCACGCAACTTAATTCTATTGGATAAGTTTCTTATAGTTGGGATGATTACCGTTCGTTGCCTGTAGTGAGTACTAAGATCAGTATTTAAATTGCTGATCTTAGTAGGTATTGTATTTTATGGTCGATCTCAGTGTATTTATGGGCGTACCTTAAGTGGGTAATTTGAGGCTATTTGCAGCGGTAATTCTATACTTGCAACTAACTTTAACTATTTTTGTGAGGTTTTTTTGAAAAAATTGGCTGTAATACTATTTTTTGGTTTTTTGTTTACTTATGCCAATGCATCAAATTGGGTTCAAGTTCATTCAAACCCTGAGCAGAAAAGGTACGTTTACGTTGATATAGAATCAATATCAGTACAAGGTGAGTACAAACAAGTGCTTTCCAAAAGAATAGCCATCGAAGATAAAATTTATTTTATAGTTTTTAATTCTTACGATTGTAAAAGCAATCCAATGAGAGTTAAAACTACATATTTTACTAGTTACAATCTAGATGGAAGTGTTAGATATTCTGGATCAAAAAGCAATTTCTTTGAGCCTCTTTCGTCTGGAACAGCAAGCAAATTAGAAGCAGATTTTGTTTGTAATTTCTGATTTTTCGGTCACTATAGAGGTCGAAATGTCATTTACAATACTTGCGACTATTGCTATGTTCTTTGATTCACACTGATGAGAAGGCAGAGTGATTAATTAACTATCAATACGCACGTAAGATCCAGTTATTAATTACTGATCCTGACTGGATGGATGATGAATTGGCCAAAAACTTTGGAGACCATCGATAACTTACTGGTATCATTTATGTTGCTAAACTGACTGATGCGCCAAACAAATTAGTGCACTATAAACACTTGAACTGTGCCGAAGAAACCGTAGACATTAACTTAGGAGATCATAATTTTAAAGAATTTTTATGAAGGGTTGTTTTTGAAATTAATATCGATAGCGAAGAATTATTCAATGCTAAAGTAAACCAAATATTAATCTAAACTATAACTTATTGGGTGGTAAACACCTCAATATTATGGTGTCCGAAATATCATTAACCTCTCCATTACCATTGATTTACTTTACTCTGATGATTCGAAAAGACGCTAAATGCTATTGTCTATATAGTGTAGAAGATTGAGGTATGAAGTTCACTTTTCTCAGGTGGTGTTGTTAATATTAGGGTTTGATTAGAAAGAAATATCAAACTCTATAATCTCTTCAATGAATCTGGCTTCAATAGGTGATAAAGCACGGTGTTTGTGCCAAAAAATATGAACAGGTATGTCAGCAATACCTTCGTTTGGCGGCAAACGTCTCAACTTAGACTCTAGGTGTGTTGCAGCAATAAATTGATCTGGTAGCGCGCCGATTCCATAGCCAGTATAAATCAGACGGACCGCTTCATCTAAATTGTTGGTATAAGCACTAATGCGGCCAGTGATATCATGGTTTTCTTTAAATACCGTAATTGGTGAAAGCACATCACCAATATCCTCACTGCTAAAAGCTATGAAATCCTCTTTTAATAGACTATCAAAACTCAAATCAGGTACTGAAAACAAAGGATGATTGTAGCCGCAGTATAGATAATACCGCTGAGTAAACAATAACTGCTGATTAAGGGTTTCTGGAATATGTCTAGCTAAGCATATACCAACAGCAGGCGTCTTTTGTTTTAGGTTATTTAAAATATCCATACTTGATTTCACCGTTAAATCTAAAGTGATATTTGGGTATTTTTTTTTGAAATATACTAAAAAATCATTGTACTTTGGATTGTGGAGTCGACTGGCGACCAGCAATTTAATCTCGCCTTCTAAGAGATGCGAATTGCTACCTTTCATAGCCTCAATAGAGGTTATTTCTGTAAATATCGTTTGGGCAACTTGAAGACAGTAATGACCGATGGGTGTAAGTTCTAAGGGCTTAGTATTACGGATGACCAGCTGACTTTCGAGCTGCTCTTCAAGCTTTTTGAGGTTCTGACTGACCGCTGACTGGGTAATATTCAAGCGATTAGCAGCTGCACTAATGCTCCCTTCCTCATATATAACAATTAATACATGAAGCAATGTCCAATTCAAGCTATCAGCTAATTTCTGTTGTAGCATGGTAGTTTCAGCACTTATATTCTAGATATATTGATAACCGATCAACATGAAAGGCCTGCCAAAAACACAGAAGACTTAAGTTTTTGTGATACTTATCCAGCCTGTGAATTTTTAGCGTGCCTTTCATCATTGTCCTCAGCTCATAATACAATATAGCTAGAGATAACGGGACTGTATAAACGCTTATTTATTATATAGCTTAAAATTTACGAACTCATTCATCCCATAAGGACCAAGCTCGCGGCCAAAACCTGAGCGTTTAACACCACCAAAAGGCATTTCAGCCGCTGTCCCCGGTGCTTGGTTGAACGTCACCATACCAACATCCAACCGCTCAGCGATAGCTTGTCCACGCGCCATATCTTGCGTATGAATACATGCTCCTAGACCGAATGGCGTATCGTTAGCAAGCCTTATAGCCTCCTCAATATCAAGCGCTTTATATACGACCGCTACGGGTCCAAAAAGCTCATCATGATAGGCTTGCATATCTGGGGTTACGTCAGCTAATAGCGCAGGTTTAAACCATGCCCCCGATTTTGCTATCTGTCCACCAGCTACTAGCACTGTAGCACCTTGCGTTATGGTATTATTGTATTGTGCTTGAATAGTCTCTAAAGCTTGACTCGAGGATAATGGTCCTAAAAAAGTCTCTTTGCATAAAGGGTCAGCAGGCTCTAACGACTCAATTTTATGGACTAGTTTTTCTACAAATTCCTCATAAATATCCGCTTGTAGAATAATACGTTTTGCCGCATTACAGGCTTGACCAGCATTTCCAAATCTACCGATGAATGCACAGGTTACTGCTTGATCGATATCTGCATCTGCTAAGACTATAAAGGGATCCGACCCTCCTAATTCGAGTACCACCTTTTTCAGTGCCGCACCTGCTGTCTGTGCAACAGCCGCACCTGCCCGCTCCGATCCTGTTAAGGAGACCCCTTGAATACGCTTGTCATTAATGATGGATGTAACTTGGTCATTAGTTGCAAAAATATTATTATAAACACCTTTAGGTAAGCCTGCTTGTGCCAATATAGTAGTAATAGCTACAGCCGACTCTGGGCATGAAGGCGCATGCTTCAACACCATCGCATTACCTAGCATCAAGTTAGGTGCAATAAATCGCGCTACCTGATAATGAGGATAATTCCATGGCATGATACCCAATAATACGCCGATAGGTTCTTTTTTTACTAAGGCGTTTTGAGTATTAGGCAAATCTGCTGTCGTTAAAAACTGCTCACCATACTTGGCATAATAGCGAAATATTTCACTGACCAATCCAAGCTCTCCTTCACCTTGCGCCACAGGCTTACCCATTTCGCGTGCCATAATTATCGCTAAGGCTTCTCGTTGCTTGTCATACAGATCAGCAATATTATTTAATATTCGTACACGCGAGTTGATGTCACTTGTGCGCCACGCCTGATAAGCATCATTTGATTCGGTAATAATAGCCTGTATTTCGTAATCAGAATGATTGGTATATTGCTTTTCTATCTCGCCAGTCGCCGGATTCGTTACTTGATAGCTTGTCATAATACTTCCTTGTTATGAATAATTATTAGCATAAGATATTAATTAGATTAACAGCTATGGCGTTAGCTCATCAGGATCAGTAATCACGTGCAACAATACCGTTTTACGTTCTTTTGTAACGACATGCATCGCCTCAGTGACACTCGCTTTAATGTCCTTATTACTAGTAATTCGTATGCCATGTGCTCCAAAGGCATTAGCGAGTGCTGCAAAGTCAGGATTTTGTAGCTGCGTACCAGACACCCTATCAGGATAATGTGCTTCTTGATGCTGACGGATAGTGCCAAACTGTTGATTGTCCATCAAAATAATTAAAACAGGAGCATCATAACGAATGGATGTTGACAATTCCGCTTCATTCATCATAAATTCGCCATCGCCAGTGACCACAATCGATAGGCGTTCTGGCGACTCTAAAGCAGCAACAATACCTGACGGCAAGCTATAACCCATCGCGCCATTTCTGGTACTGAGTTGACTTGGGAAAATATGCGTAGGCAGATAACGCTGCGCCCATAAGCAGTGATTACCGGCGCCAAAGCTATATACGGCATCTTTAGGTAACTGCTTAGTGACCTGCTGGATCACTTGCGTCATACTGGCATAATTTTGATCAGCGGCTACATCAGTGATGTGATGAGTTTCTGTTGCTTTTTCTGGAAAAGCACAATCCTTTCTTTGTTGTTCATGACAATAATTAAACCAAGTCTCACGAGACGCTGAATTTGCCAACGACATTTTACTCATCGCTTTAACAAAACTAATAGGGCTAGAGACAATATGCGCAGTAACTGAGCCACTATGACCGCGCAAACTAGTATCTAAATTGACAATGTAGTTAGGTTTATCAAAAGACTGTCGCAATTTATAGCCATCACTAGCGACATCACCTAACACAGTACCTATCGTCAGCAGCACATCAGCCGTTTCGATAAGAGCAGCACACTCATCCGAGCGCCCGTAACCTAGATAGCCTGCGTGGGCAGGAGAGTTAAAAGTCACTCTGTCTGAGGCTCGCCAATCATGAATAACAGGAATACAATTATCTTCGGCAAACTTTGTTAGCTGTACAGAAGCCTCTGTCGTCCAATTTTGTCCTCCTGCAAAAATCAGCGGCTTTTCAGCATTCGATAACGCATTTAATATTACCTCAAGCTTATCATCGCATATAGAACCTTCAGCAACAGGTATCACTGGATGCAATTGCCCGTGAAACTCCTGCTGAATAATATCTTCAGGCAGTCCCACAACGACAGGACCTGGTCGTCCTTCTAAAGCCGCATGAAATGCTTTTGCCACAATCTCAGATGCTCTTGAAACTTCATCTAATATGAATACACGCTTACACTGACTAGAGAACCACTGCTTAGGGTCAAACTCTTGAAATGACTCGCGATCTCTATCAGCAACAGGGATAAGTCCAATGAATAATATAAGTGGCACACCATCCTGCCATGCAGTATGGATACCAGTATAAGCTTGCGCAGCGCCCGGTCCACGGGTCACCATGGCAATACCTGGCTGACCCGTAAACTTACCATGAGCATCTGCCATATAGGTACAAGCGGCTTCGTGTCGGCATATAATTGTTTGGATATCAGCGTTGTATAATCCATCTAATACCGAGAGATAACTCTCACCAGGAACGACATAGGTGCGACTGACTCCATGTAATTGCAGACTATCTACGATCGCTTGACCACCATGGATGATATTCTTCATTATTAGTCCCTTAATATTTTTTATATTAATAAAAGTCTTTATTCTTTTTAAGTATCTAAATGGCTCACTCAGCAGCAATGACCGTAATCTCTACCAATAGGTCAGGATGTGCCAATACTGACTCACCGCAAGCTCGAGCAGGTGGCTGCGTATCTGCAAACCACCTATCCCACACCTCGTTCATCGCTTCAAAGTCTGACATGCTTTTTAACCACACGGTTGCCGTCAGAATTTTTGATTTATCACTACCTATCTCTTCTAATAAACCTTGAACTTTATTTAGACAGCTTAACGTTTGGGCAGCCACATCTTCATCGATAGCGCCAACTTGGCCTGATAAATATATCGTCTGATTATGAGTAACGATTTGGCTCATACGTTGGTTACTGTGAAGTTTCTTCATGTTTATTCATCCTTATGTTTTTAAAATATAATAGTTAAAAAAATATGTATTAAGTGTTAGAAAATCGTTGAGCATTAAAAGGTTTAATATCCACTACTGTAGGCTTCTTATGTAATAACTCTTCCATAATACGTCCAGTGATAGGTCCTAAAGTAAAGCCTTGGTGACCATGTCCGAAGGCAAACCATAAATTATTATGCTTACCAGCGGCTCCGATAATCGGCTTCATATCAGGCATGCACGGCCGTGAGCCTGCCCACGCTTCTGTCTCTACTCGTTGATTCAAAGGTAAAACAGCTTGCGCAAAACGCAACACAGCGTTCAATTGATCAAAATTCTTTGGTGCGTCCATGGTCGTCATTTCAGCACCGGTAGTAATACGAATACCTTGTTGCATCGGTCCCATCACAAAACCTTTGTCAATATCAACCAAACTATGATAAATCTTATTTTTTTCTGTGGTTTCAAAATGCTGATGATAGCCACGCATAGGGAATAAAGGCAAATCATATCCTAAAGGCTTTATCAATTGATTAGACCAAGGGCCTGCCGCAATAACGACGTCATCACTATAAAAAGTCTCCTGATCAGTTATCACTTGCCAGCCATCACCATCTAATCGTATTTCTTTAACCGTAGACTCGCCTATTGTCCCATTCATGCTTTGAAAGCTTTTTGCATAGGCTTTTACCAAGGCTCCGGGGTTTGATACCTGCCAAGAGTTAGACCAATGAATAGCGCCGATAAAGTCATCGAAATTACCATTGGGTTCTAATTCTTTTAATTGGGCAATGGATAAAACTTTGTGCTCGATACCTTGTTGCTGTGAACTTTCAGCACCTACGCTCGCTGTTTTAAGTTTATCCTCGTCTCGATGCATCTCAATCCAGCCATCTCGTCTTATCAAGTCTTCAGCACCAGCTGCCGTAATCATTTCCTGATGCTCACTTGTGCAATGCTCAATCAGAGTCTTCCACTCTTTTTCTATTTTTTGGACAGAAGAAGGCGCAGAAAACTGCCAGTACTTTAACAAAGCCTGATGATAACGGAAGACCGCAGGCCAGCGATAACGTATATCTGTATTCTGATTCGGTAACACTCTAATGAGTTCCGCAAGATGTCTGGGAAATGGATGCACATGAATTGCTTCTCGCTGTATCAACCCTGCGTTACCATACGATGTCTCTGATCCCGGTGGCTTCTTATCTAATAATAGAACCTGAGAATTATTTTTTTGTAGGTGCCAAGCGATGGACGTACCCACCATACCAGCACCAATCACAATTACTTTGTATCGCATACCATTCCCCTTCATTTTCTTTATTACAACTTTGGTCGTTCAGCCATAAATATCTGACCTTTAAAAGTCTTATATAAAGCACAGAGCAGAACATACATTCCGAGAATGCCTAAAGCTGGATACAATGTGCCTACTAATGTGCTGAATGGAAATAGTGAAGCAAGCAGAGAGAGTACAACGACCACAATAGTTAAAATACGAAACTTCGACGTTTCCGTATCTGAATCGAAGAAGCGGATCACAAAGCCATAAAGATTAGAGACCGCCGTTGTAAATACAGCAACTACAAGCACGATGCTAAATAAAAACCCAGTAGTCGGACCAATACCACGCGCTATTTCTAAGAAGGGAAGCTCATAGCTCATCACATTCTCAAGATCAGATAAGAGCGCCATAATAATGAATAACAAACAAATACCTAATGTCATACCACCAATTATGCCAGCCATTCTTACTGTCTTTAAGTTTGGCTCTTTATTACCAATTGAGGCAAAAGTGGATACGCCTGGAATGACATTATATGAAACATAAACTATCGCTGACGTCCACCAAAAAGTAGTGGCTGTATCGGGTTTAAGGGTTTGAATAGTAGCGTCAACGGTTGCCAGTTGATCAGAGTACGTAGTGAAGGTAATGACAGAGATAATAACTACCGCCAAAATCATTAAGGGAGAAATGATTCCTAGGGCTCTAACAGACGAAGTAAAACCAAAAATTACGGTAGATAGTGTCATTAAGGCGATAATTATTTTTCCGGCAACGGGAGGGAGCCCCCAGTACTGATGGATAGCTGCACCACCACCTGAAAACATGATACTAATGACGCCAAACATGAAAAATAAAAGAATATAATCAGCAAAAAAACCTATTTTTTTGCCACATAAATAATTGAGAACCACACGATGACTATTGGTTTTAAGCTGATGACCTAACTCCATAAATACCGTACCGTACCATGCCAACATAATCATAGTAATGACAGCGCCCAACATTCCGATAAAGCCATAGCCTGCAAAGAACTGCAGCACTTCTTGTCCACTGGCATATCCTGCACCAATGACTGCACCAACATACACACCGGCATAGCTGATCGCTTTGATAATTGAAACACTCATATTAAACATCCCTGTTGTTGTGAGTTAATCGAGCAATTACCCTAATAAATCCTTTACATGGGTAGCGATTAAATATTTATTTCTCATTAATCATTATTATTTTTCTGAAATAAAACCAGATAAAAAAGCTTGTAGATTTTCATTGAGCTTTTCTATGCAATATCCTCCTTCAACCAGCACGATAATAGGTTTATTTAACACTTTAAGTTTCTGTGCTAAGGTTTTAAAGCCTTCCGTACTAACGTGACATTTGGCTTGTGGATCATCTTTATAGACGTCAAACCCTAAGACATGAACAATGACATCTGGTTCAAATAGTTTTAAGGACTCGATTGAGCGATCTACATAATGAAAAAATCCCACTTCATCGGTACCATGAGGCATTGGAAAGTTGATGTTATAACCATAACCTTCATCCTCACCTCTCTCATGCTCATGACCAGCGACTACAGGATAAAAATTGATGGGGCTACCATGTACAGATGTATATAGCACATCTTTACGGTCATAGAATATTTCTTGAATACCTTGACCATGGTGCATGTCCGTATCGATGATGGCAATTTTTTGAAATTTTTGACGGAGGTGCTGTGCAATGATGGCAGCATTATTTAGATAGCAAAAGCCACCTGCTGCGTTTTTACGAGCATGATGGCCTGCAGGTCTGGTTAGACATATTTGAATGTTATTTTGATTATCTTCATGATTTAACAAAGCTTCAGCAGCGTTGAGTGCTGTTTGAGCCGACCAATAAATGGAGGTCCATGAGTACTTGCCAATAGGCGCACTACCATCGGCTTGATATTTTGCCGCTTTTGCTAAAATACCAAGTCCTGAGTTATTATTCCGAGCATAAATGGTGGTTTGAACCTCCTCACCCATCTCTTCATCTATCGCCATCCATTCATCGTAGCCATGCTTTAAGAAGTCAACATAATCCAAATCATGTACGGCTAAAATCGGTGCGATTCCTATCTCTTTAGCAGTTGTTACTGCCAAGCCTAACTCTTTTGGCGCCTTTAAAAGCTCAACCAATCGCTCAGGTTTTTCTTGAGGCTCGCGCATTTGTCCACGCGAAAAGTAAGTCTTCGGATGGTGAAGCTTTTGATTTTCATGACTATAAATTTTCATGCTATACATTCCTTTGTTTCTAAAAACTTATTTTCTCGGTTGATAAACCTGTTAGCTTTCTATCAAAACCCTTGATATCTATTAAAAGCCTTAAGAATTTATATTAAAAATTCTAATGTAATTTTCAAGCTACATCTGGCCACACCTTGTTGCTAACACCTATAATATATGATGATTATTCGCACTCATCTAATATATGTTGCTAAAAAGTCACAGTCAAACGTTATAAATTAATATCAGTTATAAGTAAATCTAATATTTTTTAAGTTAGCCTATTAAATTTATCTAGAAGCTATTGCGAGAAAGGCAATAGGTGCTTTATAAGCAGAAGGGAAAATTGCTAGTCAGAGTGGCTCATGATGAGATTAAGCAGTGCTACGGTCATAGTATCAGCCAATACATGATTAGAAGCCTTAGATAAAATAATGTATTAAACTCCGCTGTCACGAACATTTTAAAGCGACTGCCAAATCCGATCCTAATCAGCTTATCTAACTTGATTTATTTGCTCAGAATTTTGATGCGAATTATCCTAATGAAGCTTTGGTCAGTGATAGTACTTATCTATAGACGAATGCGAGTTGGCTGTGCTCAGCTGAAGTTAAAGACATACGTGTTGAGCAGCTGATTGGATATGTAATACATAAACGTATGAAACTAGAATTAACTTGCTGAGCGTTGAACATAGCTATTAAAAATTAAATACTCAACAAAGATTTAATTATCCACTCCAATAAAGTAGATGAATACTATAGAAATAAGTAACATGAGTTTAAGGGCTTAATGTTCAGACGTGGCAACGGCTTTTTAATATAAGGCTTAACTTTTAGTCATAAATAGCTAGAAGCTTGGTGATAAAATCCTTAGTTCTTAGTTAGAAATATCATAGTTTTTAAGGGTATAGCACTATCAATGATCAGCATTATAAATCGCAAAGCGATGGGTTTTGTTACATAGTAAAAACCCATTAGGTATTTATAGGGACGCTTTATAGGGTTTTTAATATGTTTAGAAATACTCAAGTGGCTTGATTGATACTGGGGTTTGAATGCTAAAGGTGAATATAAGGAAGCTGGTCGTTGGAATATTAAATTCTCACTAGAGTAAGCAATACCTTACTAACTACTTGCCACTTTGGGGTAAGAATATATACATGACTTCTTAATATTTTACTTCCCTACATATTATCTGAATGATGTCAAGGTAGAATTAGAATAATTTATATTCTTCAATTATCATATTACCTACATCTAACAATAAATAACAATTAATATTAAGACCAAAGTTACTGCAATATTGGCTGGAAAATAAATCTATAATTCGATTCAATTGTTGGTATAACCGTTGGTATAAGAAAAAATATCTTTAAATAAAAATACTTAAATCAATAACTTAATATTTTAATGTGGTTGATACTGGGCCCACCAAATTCAAACCCTTACAGGCATTTGCTTGTAAGGGTTTTTTGTTGTCTAGAATTTAATAAAAAACAATCATTGAGCTGTGCTGAAAAACCGGTAAAAGTAAACTTGCTAAACTAATAGATTGGATAGCAGTAAAAAAGGTTGCCAACACTATATGTAATATAGCGTTAGCAACCTTTTTTCATTTAGTATTTTACTTAGATAATGTGCTTAATATTAGAATTTATTATATCTAATTTCTAACATTAGAAAGAAGTACGGCGATAATTACGATATTCAGGTAACCAAAAATTCGCTTTTAATCGACGTTGTAAATTCTCCGCTGTGATAGGTAGTGCTAGCTTATCTTGAGCCGCTTGCAATGCCACTGCATACGCTATTTTTTCACTGATCTCTCTGATCACCTTAATAGGCGGTAGGATGGCACCAGGGGCTTTTTCGTATTCCATTGATATATCTGCAAGGGCTTGGCTTGCCGCCATGAGCATATTATCGCTGATACCCGTGGCCCGTGCTGCTAAAACACCCAGACCAATCCCGGGGAAAATATAGCTGTTATTACACTGAGAAACCTCGAAAGACTGACCTTCAAAAGTGGTATGAGGGAAAGGGCTACCTGTTGCAACAATTGCCTCACCCTTGCTCCAATTAGTCACTTCTTGCGGTGTCGCTTCCACACGAGACGTGGGGTTTGAAAGTGGTAATACAATAGGATGCTCAGTATTAACACACAAGGATTCGATCACCTCTTGGGTGAACAGACCTTTTTGCCCACTGACACCAAACAATACAGTTATTTTTGCTTGTTTAACCACTTGCGCTAAACCGAGTTTCTTACTTTTATCCCAGCTTTCAATAGCGGATTCTTTTTGTACTAACGGTTCTTGGAATTTTTGTAGCTCCGTCATGTTATCAGTAAGCAGACCATAGCGGTCAACCATAAATACTTGGCTGCGAGCCTGCGCCTCCGTTAACCCTTCACGCTGCATTTGGCGAATGATATGTTCAGCAATACCGCAACCAGCAGACCCTGCGCCTAAAAATGCTATTTTTTGTTGGCTAAGTTTCTGACCTTTATTTAAGCACGCGGCAATCAAGGTACCGACTGAAACCGCAGCAGTACCCTGAATGTCATCATTGAAGCAGCATAATTGGTCACGATATTTATTCAATAATGGTGTCGCATTCTCTTGGGCAAAATCTTCAAATTGTAATAATGCCTCTGGCCAGCGACGTTTAACGGCTTGAATAAACAAGTCGACAAACTCATTATACTCATCACCAGAAATGCGTGGGTTTCTCCAGCCCATGTACATAGGATCGTCAAGTAGCTGTTGATTATTGGTACCAACATCCAACAAAATTGGTAAGCAATAAGCAGGGCTAATGCCGCCGCAAGCGGTATACAAAGCCAATTTACCAATGGGAATACCCATACCACCAATGCCTTGATCCCCTAAACCTAATATACGTTCACCGTCAGTGACAACGATTACCTTCACGTTTTGCTTGGTGGCATTTTGCAGCATGTCATCGATTTTATGACGCTCAGGATATGAGATAAACAAACCCCGTTTACGGCGATAAATTTGCGAGAATTTTTCACATGCTTGACCCACAGTTGGGGTGTAAATGAGCGGCATGACTTCCTCAATGTGCTGCTCAATTAGATGGTGAAATAAGGTTTCATTGGTATCTTGGATGTTACGCAAGTAAATATGCTTATCCATATCATTAGTGAATGAGCGCAGTTGATGATAAGCGCGTAGTGATTGCTCTTCAATTGTCTCAATGTTGTGAGGTAATAGACCAGTTAAATTAAAGCTATCACGCTCTTCTGATGAAAAAGCACTGCCTTTATTTAGTAAAGGAGTCTCTAAAAGAGCGGGTCCTGCAACGGGAATATATAAAGGACGCTTGTTTGACATAATGTAATCTTCTTATTAAAGGCATATGAGTGAAAGCCATACTGAGTGAAAGCTATGCTAGTGCTGCATTATACATAGCATCTACTGGTATTTAACAATAGATAACAAAATCATTTTGAATGAGCATGGCTCTAAAGGTGATGACACGAATACATTGACCTAGAAATATAGATATATTTAGCTTTTACCCCAAATTTTTATAAAAAAGGGTTTGTGATTATCGGTTGTTTTACATGAGATTTCATACAATCGAAGCCGCTACCTTTATTGATGTCAGTATTGAAGGTGGGATTTATAGGAATCCTTGTTAAGCAGATAAGTAATCCGCCAATATGACTTTTATTATCACTACAATATTTTTCAATTATTCAACGTATCACTATCAATACGACCATCAACCAAATTAATCGTGCGATCGCAAGATGCTGACAAGCGTGGATCATGGGTGACCAGCAATACCGCGCAATCACGTTCCTGATTGACTTTTCGGAACAGCTCAAACACTTCGCCAGCCGTCACGGTATCCAGATTACCTGTAGGTTCATCAGCCAATAGCAATGCCGGTTCGGTTATTAAGGCACGTGCAATCGCAACACGCTGTTGCTGACCACCTGATAGCTCGTTAGGCTTACTGTCAGCAAAGCGCTCTAACCCAACCGCTGCCAGTAGCTCGCGCGCTTTTTGGATAGCACGCTTATTTGGACGACCCTGTGTCAATGTTAGCGGCATTAAGATATTGTCTAATGCGCTAAACGCTTGAATCAGATGATGAAACTGAAAGACAAAGCCAATACTACTGCCACGCAAAGCGGTGCGACCAGCATCATTCATAGCACTGGTCGCTTGACCCAACAGATATAGCTCACCGCTGGTTGGCTGATCTAGTAACCCTAGTACATTTAGCAAAGTGCTTTTACCTGAACCAGAAGGACCAATCAGGGCGGCAAAGTCGTTAGTGCTGATAGTTAAGTCAATACCGTGCAGCACCTCAATCTCATTAGGTTGACCGATGTTATAAGACTTTTTTAGTGCCTCTAAACGCAGAACTTCGTGAGATTGACTGGACATAGGAGTTGACGTCTTATTAAAAGGATTGACAGAAACATTGTTAAAGTCACTGTTAAAAGTGTCGCTAGAATCATGATTAGACATAACGAATAGCCACCACTGGATCAAGTGCTGCTGCGCGCCGCGCTGGAATAGCGGCTGCTATAACACCAGTTAGCGTGGCTAACGACATAGTCACTAAGATCAGATTTATCGATATGGGAATTGTAAATATGTCGGGCCCAAAAGTATTAAAAGACCAGACCAATACATAGCTGACACCACTACCGACAATAGAGCCTAACAAGCCAAATATAGCCCCTTGAATTAAGAATATTCGTAGGATTTGCTGACGAGTTGCACCCATGGCTCGTAAGATACCAATCTCGCGCGTACGCTGAACCACACTGACCGACAGCACACTGGCAATGCCAAAAGCCACCGAAATCGCCACAAAAACGACAATCATATTGCTAGATAAACTTTGAGCCGTGAGACCACTCAGCAGTTGGGCGTTGGTTTGAATCCAGCTTTCTGCTTGCAGTGAGGTCAAACGACCCACTTGTGCAGCGATTTCCTCCGCCTCAAAGATATCTTCAACCGTCAAATCAATGACTGTGATACCGCCCGGTAGGTTGAGTAATGACTGCGCTTGTTTTAGGTCTAGATACACGTAGCGCGCATCAAGCTCTCGTACGCCGAGCTCAAATATACCAGCGATATTGACTACAGCGCTGTTGTTACTAAGGTTGCTACCAAGGCTGTTACTCAGATTATTGCTGCTACTGCTGTCTTGACCCGTATCCAAACGTAATTTGCTGCCGACCTCTACACCCAAATCTTTAGCCAGTTCACTACCAATCAATACATTATCTGCGCCCACTCGCAGCTCACCACTGATTAAGTATTCATCAAGTGGGATAATGTTCTGATAGCGCTCTAAATCAGTACCTACTAGTATCACCGACTCTAATGCTTCGCCACGCCGGACAAACCCAGGCCCAGACACGTTTGGCGATACGGCAGTTAACAAGGGCAGTTGATCTAGCGTGTCAGTGATTTGCTGCCAATTATTAATAGAACGTAGCCGCTGTGGACGCTTGTCCTCTTGTATCAGTTGCAGCGTATCAGCAGACGGCGCTATTAGGTTTACTTCGTCTGGCGCTACTAAGCGAATATGTGCCTGACTGCCAAGGGTGCTGTCAATAAGGTTGGTCTGTAATCCTTGGATGAGTGCGGTGATAAATATAATAACGGCAACACCTATCGCCACTCCCAGAGTAATCATCAACGACTGTACTCGTCCCTCGCGTAAAAAACTGATGGCAATAGTGGCATCAATCCATAGTCTACCGAAAAAAGCCGTCAATTGACTGTCTCCGCTGCTTGGCTCTTATCACTTACCGTCGTTATCTTGTCAGCATCAGGAGCGATAAAAGGTGCTGCTTGAAGCGCGGTTCTCACTCTTTTTCCATCAGCCAGTGAGACTGTGGCATCAACCAATATCTCATCACCTGCGCTCAGTCCTGAGAGCACCTCTGATGCTGATAGCCCGCGTAACCCTAATTTCACTACTCGACGTTGTATTTTACCATCACGCAATAATAATACTTCGGCGCTGTCTTCTTTAACATTGGCTAGTGCATCATTAGGAATGACTAAGGCTTTTGCGCGTTGATCCGTTTCGATATTCACTGATACCGTCATATCTTGACGCAAAAAATCAGGTACAGGATCGACGGACAATCTCACCTCTACTGTACCGCGTTGCGGATCTATACTTGGTGCAATGAAACTAATACGTACGGGGAACGGTTTATCTGGATAGGCATCGGCAATAGCGACTGATGGTTGCTGCAAAGCCAATCGAGATAAATTACGTTCATCAAGCGGTACTCTTATTTCAGTCTTACCATCGAGGGCAATAGTAAACAAGCTCTGACCTGGCTGTACCAAATCGCCTATTTCTACATTTCGGGTCAGAATAGTGCCTGATACTTTGCTACGTACTTGCGCTTTGTTAAGCTGAGCCTGCAATGCGGCGATACGAGCACGTAATAAATCTTCTTCAACACCACCAGAGGAGAGTGCATTCGCTCTCAGGCGTGCATTTTCAAGGTCATTGCGTGCTTGGGCTTGGGCTTGAATCGCTTGCTCCATTTCCTCATCAGAGATGGCCGAGATAGCAGCCAATTCGCGCCTACGCTCGACATTACGGTCAGCTTGCGCCAACGCTACTTCGGCATTTGCCAAATCTACTGCTGCCTGTGGACGAGTGCTACTAATCAATTCCGCCAACTCGGCTTCTGCTTGCCGCACTTGGGCTGCAACGTCATCGGAGCTTAGTACCAATAATAAATCTCCTGCTGCGACTTGTTCGCCTTCTGCTACTCGTCGCTCTAATACAACACCTGATATCTCGCTACCAATGTCAGTATTTGATACGGCAACGACCCGTCCAGTCGCTACGACCGTCTGCACCAAAGGCATCGAAGATATTCTATAGCTTGGTAATAGTGGTCCTTGCCACCAGCGAAAGGCAAAAAAGCCCGCAACAATGATGAGCAGTAGTGCGCTAACAATCAGTTTATAAGGAATAGCGCGCAATGAGTTTCTCCCGTTCAGAACAAATACCTAGTGGTTTACAGTTTCTACTAAATCCGATCGTTATGCGAGTTTACTGCAAAATTTTTTAGGTTTAAAATTATTTATTAACTGAAAATCATCCTGTTGGTATGGTTATATTTTGCATGGTTATATTAAAAATATTTGATTCACTACAATATTTAAGATGTAAAAAAAACCCCTTCATGCTATTATTTATATAGCATGAAGGGGTTTTTACTGCCGAATAAATCAGTGCAATATATACAAATTAAAAAGCCAAGTTGATCATCAAATGCCTATCGTAAAGTCAGAATAATGGCTCAACTGCTCAGAATCATATAAACACCAAGCCATCTTCAGTTTGATGCACCTTAATATCGACATCATAAACATCGCTTAATTGCGAGCGTGTCATCACTTCACTAGGCGTTCCTTGTGCAACAATTTGTCCACCGCTTAATAGCACCACTTCATCAGTATAGCGATGCGCATGGGTCAAATCATGCAACACAACCAAGATACTTTTGCGCTGCTGTCGTACCAAATTATGCAAGTAATTAAGTAAGAAACGCTGATGGCGAATATCAAGATGATTGGTCGGCTCATCAAACATCATGATTTTAGTGTCTTGCATCAGTGCCCTTACGATAGCCAAGCGCTGTTTTTCACCGCCTGATAAGGTTTGCACGCGGGCATTGACCAAACTTGATAACTCAAAGTCTTGTAATAAACGTTGCGCGCGCTCAACATGATGGCTATTTGGGCGCTGATACCATGCAAGATTTGGCGAGACTCCTAACAGCGCATAATCCAGTACCGTTAACGGCAGCTCAAAACGCTCATGTTGCCCAACCCAAGCGATATGACCATCATTCATGACCTCGTTGATCGGCTGACCGTAAATCGTAATGTGACCATCCGTTTTAAGCGCGGTTCCTGTGTGTTGACCTAAAACCGTATGCAACAACGTACTTTTACCCGCGCCATTTGGTCCGATAAAGGCGACCAGCTTTTGGCTTGGCACGGTTAGTTTGTCTATCTTTAACAATGTTTTATGACCATGCGAGATATGAATATCTTGCATCGACAATAACTCGCCTGCATCACTACTCTTGATATCACTACTATTTATACGACTGTCTCGACTCGCTAATGATGTCTTTGATATAGCCGTAAAAAATGAATGGAACATAGATACTCTCTCCAATTAGCGGCGGCTACTACGCACAAATAGCCAAATAAAGAATGGACCGCCAAGCAACGCTAAAACGATGCCAACAGGCACATCCACTGGATAAGCGACATGTCGCGCCGCGCCATCAATGACGAGTAATAATATCGCCCCAAGCCAGCCAGACCAAATCATGAGACGCATACGTCCGCCGCCAAACAGAATAGCCAGCAGGTTTGGCACCATCATGCCAATAAAACCAATGACGCCTGCCAGAGACACCGCTGCCCCTGTCAGTAATGCCGAGGCAATCACGACCAAGCAACGAACCACACCCACTTTGATACCCAAGGATTTAGCGGCTGCCTCACCAAGCATCAATCCATCTAGCTGACGACCTAATGGCAATAAAATTGCTAACCCCAATAGCATAGAGACAATCGAATAACGCAGCGGTACAAAGCCCGCTTCCGCCATACTGCCTGACAGCCAATTGGTCGCGGAACGCAGCACCATGTCATCAGACATGAATAAAATCAGGCTGACCACCGCAGCACAAAAAGCACTGATGACAAATCCTAATATCAGCAAGCCCATCTGCCCACCACCCAAAAACCGATGACAAGCGAGAATAAACAAGCACACCAATACGCTTCCGGTAAACGCAGCAAGCGGTATCCCAATACCACCAAACCCCAATGCCAGAACCAAAACAACACCAAGCGCTGCGCCACCTGATGTACCGATTAAGCTAGGGTCAGCTAAAGGATTTTCAAATAAAGCCTGTAATGCTGCACCACTAACTGACAACGCCATACCAACCAGTAATGCCGTCACCACACGCGGATAACGCAGCTGCCAGATGGTGTTATCAAGATAATTGGGACTTGACCATTCGCCAAAGCCAATACCAAGCGCCAACCAAATTAGCAATACAGATGTGACAGCGGCAGTAATATAGTAGATGCTAGGTTTATGTTTTCTAGTTTGTGTAGGGATAGAAGCAGAAATCGTATTTGCCATGTGAGATGTCATTTTGTTGAATATGAGATAAATTATTTTTGCTTAGGCTATTTTGCTACAGCGTTCAGCTTTTTTAAGACGTCAGGCGAATGCAAGCCATAACGCAGAAAGTCATCTGCTGGCCAAAAATGTACGCCGCCCTTCTTGCCTGCGGCACTTGCTGCAACCTCTGGACGCTTACTAAATTTACTGACCCCACCAACCACTTCCTGATTATGATCAGCAATAATAATGACATCGGGCTTGGCGGCCAGCCAGCCTTCACGGGACATAGGTTTTAACCCCGATACGTTTGCAGCGTTAATCCCACCAGCTCGGCGAATCAACTCATCCCCTACCGTGCCTTTGCCTGCAACGATACGACCATCGTAACTTAATAAATAACGCTTACCCGTCTTTGCCATTGGACTCATCCCTGTATTCCAACGCTTCGCAAGCTGCGACCCTTCAGATTTTCTATCAACGTAACTGCCGATAGATTTAATACTGTTGGCAAAGGTGCTTACCTCTTCTTTGGGCGCGACATTGACTGCTTTAACCTTTAGACCATTTAAGCGCTGATAAATACTCGCAGGCTGCACCATATAACTGCCGAGCACTAAATCAGGCTTGACCGCCAACACTGACTCGGCGGTGATATTACGGTGCATACCCACGGCTGGCACGCTCTTTAACGCTGGATTATGATTGGTTGCATCTTTACCAACCAACTTATTGGTCGCTCCTAGTGCCACCACGACGTCTGCAACATCGGGACTCATCGCGACAATACGATCATAAGCTTGGGCAGAAAGTGAGGGCACGGCAAATGCGCCAATAATGGCAGCAGTACTGATAGCCCGACTGGTCAATTTTTTATTTATCACTGCGTGAGTGATTACTGTTTTTGATAATGCAGAAGACATAAGCATTCCTAATTTGCTAACGTAAAAAATGACACTATTAACAGAACCATTAACGTGTATTAAGCATCCCAAATAACTCACACAACAGCTATGACTTATCCGTTATGTGAGTGTCAATATCGCAAAATTTGCTGATTTTTTATGACGGGTTTACACACTCTCTTCTTCAGCCATAACCACTGGCGCTAAGGCTTCTGCATACGGATACGCTTCGATGACCTTTGAGACAATTTGCTGCCATGCTTCAAGCTCAGGCGTGCCTTCAATTCGCTGACCAAATACGCTAAAGATACTGACGCCGTGACCATCAAAACCTTCGATACAAGTCACGATGCCGTCTTTGGTTGGGCGCTTAACGCTCCACACTTGCGCCAATGCTTTGTCTTTTAAATGCAGCGTAAAGTCATTATGGTCTTTATCTAAAATATTGAACCAATCGCCCATGCGCTTGAGTGTCTGTACCGTTCCTGTCTGAATCTGCACCAGTCCACTATTACCAACAAATATCATAATCGGACATTTCGCATCACGCGCTTGCTCAAATACCGCTTCGACCGCGCCAATATCAAGCTGCTGCGTCATATGCTCTGGTGCTTGATGGTAGCTACTAGCACGATCGATATCGAGATTTTTTAGTAATGAATGAAACTGATGCACATCTGTCATCGCCTGCCAGCCTTGCTGTAGCTGCGCGCGCTCCTCTTCACTTAATGCCTTGTAACGCCAGTCATTAAGTGGCTCTTGTGCCTCTAACGTCAGCGTCTCATTATTCACCGTTTGCTGCTGCTCCTGAATCATCGCTTGCCAACGCGCGATAGTTTCAGCGCTTAACTCTCGTAGATACACTTTGTCGATAGCAGCACCTTGAGCGTTATAGAACTGAATACTATAAGATGGCTTATCAGCGCGGCTGGTATCCGTTACCGCCAGCATATGCCGCCATTGCCACATAAAGAATCGCAAATCTAAGCCACCAACATTGAGTGCCAAGCCCATTTTTTCGCCAAGCTTAAGATTGTGATACGGCGCCGTTTTTTCATGCACGGCCAGCTCGTTTCTGACGATGCTTTCCATGTCACCAAAGTTCTCAAATTGCTTTAATACAGTTTTGCACTGATCACCAATATACTGGCTATAGGGTGATGCCAACATCAGCTCAAATTCGCTGACACCTAGCGCAGCCGCTCCTTCTGTGGGAAATAGCATGGGTATTTTTGCTTTTAATGCTTGGTACTGTTGCCACAGCTCAGTATTTTTTTTGGTTAACGATAACGGTTGACTCATGATGGTCTCCATAAAATAAATAGTAGTAAAAAAGCCAATGATCTTGGCTATATAGTATTGAGATATGAATATCTTCAGAAAATAGCAGCGACGATGCCTATGATTAATATTTGATAAAACCAATGCCTGCTGTAGTACAATGCTTGCAATGATGCAGCAAGGGTGTATTTATCAAGCAGACTTTTATCAATTATCGCTGCTAGTTCATCATTTATAATTTTGTCTCTAAGCTTCGGACGAAATCATTATGGCAACATTTTTTCACTTTGTAAATAATAATAATTATCATTTACATCTTGATAATTATTATCGTTTGAAATACTATGTCTAGGCTTTGTTGCTTAATCTAGTGAATCAAGTAACCAAACCTTTAATAATTAATACTATGAAAAGGTCGATTTAGATCGCTCTTTTTGTAGCAAAAGGTCTTTAAGCAGCGCGACTTTCTTACTTTCTCTTTTTACGATGGCTGTTTTATTTATGTCAATTTTAGCGTTTGATTTATCGTTGACTCATACGGGACTAAACACCCATCCCTCACCGCTGCGTCGTAGCCCACTAGCCATAAGTGTGGCATTAGCATTGTTTGCATTCACGTCAGTTTCAGTCCAAGCAGCGCCAATTTTCGCAGAGACGAATGGTGATATGCCCGACGATGCAGCCATGCCGAGCACACGTTTAGACCCTATCGTGGTAACGGCGACTCGCTCTGAGCGCGCTTTAAGTGATTCGCCAGTTGCCCTGCAAGTACTCAGTCGCCAGCAGCTCGATGACAACCATGCGCATACTTTAAAAGAAGCGCTGGCCTTGTTGCCCAATGTCTACTTACGTGAAGTCCACGGCAAGACAGGTTACGAAGTCAGCATGCAAGGCTTCACGGGTGATCAAGTATTGGTGTTGATTGATGGTTTACCGATCACAGCCAGCACTGGCTCGACAGTAAATTTGAATCAATATATGAATATAGATATCGAACAGATAGAGGTGGTGCAAGGAGCGGCATCAGCGCAGTTTGGTAGCGCGGCGATGGGCGGCGTCATTAATATCATCACCAAACCCATTGGCGCGGCAACAGGACATATCACCACCGAGATTGCCAGCAATGGGCAGCAAAATCCATCTGGTAAAAAGCTAGATGCCAATAAGCGCTATGTAGAAGCCAGCGTGGAAGGGGCGTTGGATAAAAACCAGCGCTTTCACGCGCGTCTATCAGGCTCGTATCTGGATAATGAGGGCTTAAGCTTAGACCATGAAGCATGGCCCAGATTAAAAGATGCCAGCGAGCAATCACAAGTCAGTGCCCGCCTCAGCTACCGCCCTGACGGTAACAACACATCAGGTAATAACAATGACCACAACGATAGCCGACTGGTCAAAAATTCTCAATATTGGCTAGAAGCCAGCCACTATAAAGAAGACGATATTAGTCGCTTTAATTACTATGTCGCGCCGCGCTATTTGGCACAGCAAAGAGATGAGCACATCAGCAAACAGCGCTTTAGTATCGGGGCACGCGCTGATATCGCGCCGCATGTCGATGATCGCAGCAAGACTTATCGATTGTCCGCTCAAGCGCTGCATGAGGAATATCAAAGCGAATCCAATACTAAAACACAGCAAGCTATCACTAGTGCCCGTGATACAGAGATTAGTACGACGTTGGCACAAGCCCAGATCGACTTACCTGAGCTATTGCTATCCGATAAGCACCTTCATCTTATCCAAGTCGGCGGTCAAGTTCAGCAAGACAAGTTAAGCCAAACGAAAAACCAAGTCAGCGAGCTTATCAGCGATGACGTCAGCCGTGATGTCGGTGAGCTGTATCTACAAGACGATTGGCTGATCGGCGATAACTGGGAAGTGTTGAGCGGTATTCGCTATCAAAACGATGAAGACTTTGGTGGCCATACTGCACCAAAAGTGTCACTCAAATACAACCATTTGGATGCAAGCGGGCGCGACCATGTCTTTCGTAGCAGTATTGGCGGTGGTTATCGCGTGCCCAATCTAAAAGAACGCTACTACGTCTTCGATCATAGCAATTTGGGTTATAAAGTCATGGGCAATCCTGAATTGCAGCCTGAAACCTCAACCAGTTACCAGATCGGCTATCAAGGTCAGCTGAGCGACACCGTGAATTTGACGGTCAATGGTTTTTATAACGAGATAGATGATCTGATTCAGACCGATGAAGACAATGCAAGCTTTGAGGGAAATATCGCTATTTATAAATATATGAACGTCGATAGTGCCAAAACCTATGGCGGCGATATTGGCATTGACTGGCAAGTGGACGAGCGCGCCAAACTACAAGCCAGCTATGCTTATTTAAAAACGCATAACAATGTGACAGATACCGAGCTGACCTATAAGCCCAATCACAAAGCGATGCTGGCACTAGATTATCAGCTTAATGACAAATTACAGCTGATCCCGCGCCTCAATTATGAATCCAAACAGCTGATTAGTACCAGCGAGCAAGCGTATTCACCGTCTTGGTGGACACTCGATAGCAAGCTCAATTATGACGCAACTGCAAACTTGAGCTTGTATGCAGCAATTAATAATATCTTTGATGTGCAGCGTGATATCACCGATACCAGTGACTACCGTCCCATTGATAATCGCGAGTGGTTACTTGGCGCCAGCTACCATTGGTAAGCCTTTGATTCACAATCATTCTAAAGCAAGTGTATTTGTACCGCTATTTTTACTCTTATTTTGTACCCTCTATCTGAAACCACAACCATCAAGGAAGCTGATATGAACCCCATTTCCCCAGCAATTCAAACCAAGCCGACCAAATTGGCATTACTGTTTAGTGGCAGTATTTTAGCACTCAGCATGACTGGCTGCGGTGGCGGCGGTGATGGCACCAGTAATGACAGTAACGGTAATGGTGGCACTACCCCGCCTGTGATCAGTGCCAGCTTTAGCGAAACGGCCACTTGGCAAGTCACCAATCTAGCGCCCAATACTGCGACCTGTTATGACTTTGATGCCAAAGCTGAAAGCTCGTGTGCTGAGGATAAGTGGGATATCAAGTTTGATAACCAAGCGCGTTCGGTCAAGCTTTGGTCAAATAGCGGTGATTCTGGCGCAGGTAAAGGCGGCGTTTTTGGTTTAATCGATTGGTCAGATCTGAGTCGTTATAGCAATGCAACTCAAGATCCTGATACCAGTCGTGATATTACCATGCACTATAATGAAGACCGTAGTGGCGGTATTTTTGATGCAGAGCCTTGGTTTGAATACAATTTAAAAGACAACCATCAGCTCTACCCGAACAATCGTGTCTATCTTGTCACCACAGATAATAGCAGCGCCATGACAGACAGCAGCGTCCAGCAGCCTATTTATGCCATGCAGATTACCAACTACTATAATAATGCTGGAACCTCGGGCTACCCTACTCTGCGCTGGATTGATACGGCGCTACCGAATAAGGTACAGACGAAAACTATCGATGCCTCAAACAATGATAACTGGGTCTATTTTGATCTAACCACAGGACAAAGTAGCGCCGATAAAAACAGTACTTGGCAGATTGGTTTTAAGCGTAATAGCGTCATTTTAAATGGTGGCGATTCTGCTATCGGCACTCATAAAGGCAAAGTTGGTGGCTTCTTATCAAAAACACCAATAGGGTATTATGATGATAAAGGTGAGCCCATTGTCAGCAAGTTTATAACCGATGGTAGTGCGGCGACTTTAACCGACCTTACCAACACCGCTGTGTACGATAAACCGATGAGTGCCAGAAGCTGGGTCATTGATAGTAAAGGCTCGGATCTCAATCCTGCTTATACGGGTAATTTCCCGAACCTAGACTTTGGCTGGTATACCTACAATGGCATGACCCATCAACTAAATGCCAAAGCGGTTGACAGCGCTCAAGGCGCGCTCATTAGATCCGCTGAAGGTAATAGCTATGCCCGTGTGCGTTTGGATAAAATCAATTACCCTGATAGCTCAGCGACGACTGCAACCTCATGGGAATTTAAAATAGACATTCAGCCTGCTCCTTAACACTCTACTGTTCGACTTTAGCTCGCCCAACCCGTTTTTGTAAGCTATCAAACCTTGCAAAAACGGGTTGGGCGATCACGTTTATACACATTTTAAGAGTCACCACTGCCAAGCATTACAAGAAAGCTATTAGTCATTCGCTGATACCAGTCCTTTTATGATTGTAAATAAATTAACCTATGGTATATTATCGTAATAAAATCTAGATGACATTAATAATCATTAACATTTGAATGTTTTATGCTTATTAACTATTATATTTCCATCTTGCCCTTAATCAGCAGCCAATCATTTATTAATAAAAATTGTGCTGAATAATTATTTGAATTTTGGCTTGGACGACATTTTATGGCTCAACCACTTACTCAGTACGATTTCGATAAAACACCGCTCGACATGGCTGACAAAGCCCAGTTTATGAGTCATGTCAATGAAGAGCATCAAGATGAACTCGCGATGTTTATCAATGCCTTTACTAACACGGCAGTGAGTGAGCACGAGATCGCCTCGATAGCAGAGCTGTATACTGATGGGATATTAATGGATGTCACAACCGCCCATCATGACAACGATACCTTGACAAACAGCAGCAAGCTCAGCCGTCAATATTTTATCGATTTTATAGTTCCTATTAGTGACTCTATGACGCTACAGGAGCAATATATAACGCTATTGCAAACCTCTGCCAATAAGCTTGGCAAGCGCACGATCAAGCTTCAAGAACAGCGTTTTACGGTCATTAATGGCTATTATGCCAGCCCCAATATGTATCGACTGCTAGTAACCGCACCCGATAGTACGCCACTCTCTCATCCGGGCTACGCGTATTTGTTTGAGCTAGATGCGGACGGTCTATCTGCTACAAAACACCAGTCAAAAGACCATTCAAGAGATAGCGACAAACTTTTGCAGCGCTACTATACCTTGCGAAAAGCATGGCGAGATTCGAGCAGCTCGTCTGTCCAAGCGTGGATAGACGTTTATACTCATGGCGATACGGCAGGAGGCAATTGGGCGCGCGCGCTTAACTGTGGCAGTCAAATCAAAACAGTACGTGAATATCCAGAGAAAATAGAACATCTCAGCACTGGTCAGTGCTTACTCATCTGTGATGAAACCTCCTTACCTACGGTGGCCAATCTATTGGAAAACTGGCAGAATCCATTGCCGCCCCTCGTCATTGCCATCACTAATGATCCAGACGATATCCGTTATCTACATACCCTAACGCTCAGTAATCAACTACGCCATAATGCGCATTTTTTGCAAGATAATGTGTGCCAGCTGGTTAATACCCCAACAACTGATATTACTGAACAAATAATGGCATTATTAAATACACAATTTGCGCGACTGCCTGTCAATATTGACAAAGTATGGGGCGCGCTGGAAGCAGCGGATATCAAATCATTGCGACAGCAACTAAAGGCAAATCTTGGATTATCACGTCAGGATATGGTCATTAAAGTCTACTGGCGTGCGCAATAATCATTATGTTTTTCATAAGTGGCATTTTTTGTAAACAGCAAACATTCAATAAGTAGCAAACATTTAGTCATAAACAGAAAGCATTTAGACACTTACCAACCACTTGTGCTGACTGCTAAATTGAGCTAATAACAATCGTTGCTGCTGGTATAACGCGACTGATCAACTTTAGACGACTTACTACTTTGCCTAACGAAAACGTACACTTAATACGATAAAAATATATTGAGATTTAATCCAGTAATATATTGTAATGAAAATGATTATCATTATAATAAGCATTTAATCTATGTGCTGGAAATATTCATGCAACTGTCTCGTTTATACTCTGCTTTATTTCGCCCTACTCTATTGAATATGTCTCGCCATCCCTTGTCATTAAAATCACTGTGCTCATCTTGTCTGTCTACATCGGTAATACTACTGGGTGCAAGCCAAGCCGCGTGGGCACAAACAGATTTAAATGCTGACGCTCAATCTGATACCCCAAGCGTGGTACTCGATGAGATTGTCGTGACCAGTAGTGCTGATGCATCAGCCGATGGGTTGCCAGATGCCTATGAAGGTGGTCAAGTAGCGACAGGAAGCCGTGTCGGAATCTTGGGCAATCAAGACATCATGGACACACCGTTCTCCACTACCTCATATACCAATGAGTATATCGGCAATCAACAAGCCCAAAGTGTGGGCGACCTGCTCAAAAAAGACCCGACTGTTCGTGTCGCTAGAGGCTTTGGCAACTTTCAAGAAGCGTACTTTATGCGCGGCTTTGTCACAACCTCTGATGACACCATGTATAACGGTCTATACGGCATATTGCCAAGGCAGTATATCGCAACGGAATTGCTCGAGCGTGTTGAGGTTCAGCGCGGGGCATCCGCGATGCTCAATGGCGCAGCACCCAGTGGTGGTAACGCCGGTGGTACGATTAACCTGCTACCCAAACGAGCTGGCAATGACCCGCTACGTAAGGTGACACTCGGTTATGGTCAGGGCGATCAAGGCAAAGTTGCCGTAGATGTTAGTGATCGCTTTGGTACTGATGATGCGTTTGGCGTTCGCTTTAATGCCGCTTATCAAGATGGCGACAGCGCGATTGATGATGAATCTTCAACACTGGGTCTGGCAGCGTTAGGATTAGATTATAGAGGCGATCAGTATCGACTATCAGCTGATTTGGGCTGGCAAGACAACAAACTCAAAGAGACCCGTCCTAGTGTCACACTTGCTGGTGTTTCTAGAGTACCAAAAGCACCAGACGGCTCGAAGAATTGGGCGCAGCCTTGGACGTATTCAGATGAAGAAGATGTATTCGGTACGATTAGAGGCGAGTACGATTTTAATGATAACGTCACAGCTTACGGCGCTTACGGTGTGCGAAGTGGTGAGGAGGAAAACTCACTGGCCAATCTAACCGTCAACAATGTTGATGGTGCAGGTACGTTTTATCGCTTTGATAACTCTAGAAAAGATTTGGTACAAAGTGCTGAGCTCGGTCTGCGTGGTAAATGGCAAACAGGTGAAGTGGCTCATAATTGGGTACTAGCAGCGGATCTCTATGACCAAGAAGAAAAAGGGGCGTTCGCCTATGATTTTGGTAATCAACCCGCAACCAATTTATATCGCCCTATTGACTACGCTGAGGTACCTTTTACAAGCACAGCAATCTTCGGTGGTAACTTAGATGATCCAAAACTAACCAACGAGAAGCAATTCCAAAGCTTTGCGCTAGCCGATACCATATCATTGTTCGATGACAAACTAAAAACCACTTTAGGCGTGCGTCATCAGAATTTAAAAACCACCAGCTATGATCCTAACACTCAGGCTAAAACGGCTGATTACGATAAAAGTGAATGGACACCAAGCGTTGGAATTGTCTATCAACCAAGCATGGACTGGTCTGTTTATGGTAACTATATCGAAAGCCTAGCGCCAGGCGCAAGGGCACCTCTGACTAATAATAGTGGTGCTGTCGCCAATGGTGGTCAAAATTTAGACCCTTATGTGAGTGAGCAAACTGAGGTTGGTGTTAAGTATGACAATGGTTTGATTGGCAGTAGTTTGGCGATATTCCGCACTAATGAGCCGCGCGCTTATATCAATGACGCCAACACCTTTGTGGCTGCAGGCGAAAATCGACATCAAGGGGTGGAATTGACTGTATTTGGTAGCCCGAGCGAAAACATGCGCTTCAATGCTGGTGTTACTTACTTAAATGCTAAGCAAAAAAACACGGGCGATGTGACGTTCGACGGCAACCGAGTCATCGGACTGCCCACGCTACAAAGTAACGTCAACCTAGAATATGATTTAGCAGCAGTTGAAGGATTGACGGTGACCGGTGATATCATTCACACAGGCGCACGTTATGCCGATGCTGCCAACAGCTTAAAAGTTGACGGTTATACCACGCTAGATCTAGGTGCTCGCTATAAAACCATGCTCGCTGGCCAAGACGTGACGCTAAAAGGAGTAGTTACTAATATTACTGGTGAAGACTATTGGCAATCAGTGGGTGGTTATGCGGGTGCTGGATACTTAAATGCCGGTGAGCCTACTGCCCTAAAAGTATCAGCGACTTTCGACTTTTAAGACATGCAGATTAAACCACGTTTATAAGACTTAGATAAAAGGGATTAGGCACAACCTACTCCCTTTTATGCCATCAAAAATACGCAAAAAACCATTCTATTATTGAGCCATTATGTCCTCTCACGCCACCGTTTCTTTATATCAGATGATTTGGACACACTATCGCCTGCCCTTTGTTAAAGTTATTTTCCTTAATTTGGTGAATGCGGCGGTCAGTGTGGGCATCATTGCCTATATCAATCACACCTTTATCAGTCAGCCTGTTTTTAATACCTTATCGTGGGCAAGTTTGGGTCAATTTTCAGCCTTGGTTGTCCTGCTATTGGTCACTACTTTTTTATCACAATATGCCTTAACCCGTCTCGGTCACAAGTTTGTCTATGAGCTCAGAACCAAGCTGGTCAAACAAATCATCGACACCAAAGTTCCACAAATAGACCATTTGGGTAGCGCACGGTTACTCGCCAGCTTATCCTCAGATATTCAATCAATTACCGTCGCCTTTGTGCGTATGCCAGAGCTGGTGCAAGGCGTTATTTTATCGGTTGGTGTCGCCCTTTATTTAGGCTGGTTGTCGCTGCCATTATTATTGATTGTCATGTTTTGGATTGTGATGACGATTTGGATAAGCACCATTTTAGTGAAGCATGTCTATACTCATTTAAGAGAGCTTAGAGAGATTAATGACCTTTTATATGAGGACTATCAATCCATTATAGATGGTCGCAAAGAGCTGGCGCTTAATCAACACCGCGCTGAAAAACTCTATAAAAATGATTTCTTAAATCATGCCAAATCTTATCAAAATCGAGTGATTAAATCGGATACATATCATTTATCCGCCGTGAATTGGTCGAATATTATGATGTTCGCAGCCATTGGTGTGGTGTTTGCCGTGTCAAATTATCTTGCTATACCGATGGGTATTGCCACCACTTTCTCTTTAACCATTCTATTCATGCAATCACCCATCCTCCATGCCGTCGGCGCGTACCCAACCTTACAAACCGCACAAGTGGCACTGGATAAAATACAATCGTTGGAATTGGCGGAGTACCAATCAACCTTTACGACGGATATTGTGGTCAACAACTGGCAGTCCATATCATTCAATGATATTGGCTATCGTTATGCAAGTGTTGATACCGATGCAAATGAGCTGGCAGTTAAAGAAAACGAGCATGCTAGCGATATCCTAAAATCGGTTAATCTGACTTTGAAACGTGGCGATGTGGTGTTTTTAATCGGGGCAAATGGTAGCGGCAAGTCTACGCTTGCCAAGATTATTACAGGCATTTTCACCCCTAGCATCGGTGCTGTAAAAATAGACAGTCAGCTCGTTGATTCACAGAATAATGCTGATTATCGACAGCTTTTTTCTGCTATTTTTAGCGATCAGCATCTTTTTAAACAGCTGATTGGTAGAGAGGGACAGCAACCCGATGAAGCGCTCGTAAATACATGGCTACACAAGCTCAATTTGCAAGATAAAGTCAGCGTGACTGACAACCAATTATCGACAGACAAGCTATCACAAGGACAACGCAAGCGCTTGGCCATGCTCATTGCCGTGGCTGAACAAAAAGACATACTGCTACTCGATGAATGGGCGGCTGACCAAGATCCTGCCTTTCGCCGCGTGTTTTATCAAACACTGATACCTGAACTCAAAGCCTTGGGTAAAACGCTGTTTATCATCAGTCATGATGACGGCTATTTTGAACATGCAGATCGATTATTACTGATGAAAGAAGGCAGACTCATTGAGTTAAATGCTGAAGAACGGCAACGTGCTAGTGCCGATGCCATTGCTATGTTGGCGTAAATACTGGCTTAGTAAAAAGTTAATGGCGAACAATAAAAAATCGGGGCATCTTTTAGAAAGCTGCCCCGATTTTATTTAGATAAGAATAACTTTTTGAATGGCTCTTTTATTTAATTTTAAAATAATAGTTTCTGTAAAAACCCAACCCGTGAAATGACTAAGAAATCTAGTAATCCGATAGCGACAATCGCGATGATGGCGGTCGGGAATATGATTGCCACTACTAACAAAGGAATGGCAAACGGCCACCATATAGAAAAACTGAGACCACGCGCTGGTGGATTCAGTCCAAGCTTTTCACTGGTATGACGTGGACGGCGTTGCCACCACATGATGTAACCGCTCACACAAATAGCAATAACCGATAAGCAAAATAGGACATTGACCAGTACGCTCCACCATCCAAGCGTCCCCATATGAATAGCAATGCCTGCCGCCATAAATTTACCAAAAGCATTGTAATCATCAAATCGGATATCTGCCAAAATATTGCCCGAATAACGATCGATATGTACCGTACGATCAGCCATTGGATTTTTCATATCATAGCTCATTGAGTCTTGGCTAATCGTCCAGACGCCCGTACTACCCTGTGGCAGATTTAATTGGTAACGTCCGACAAAACCAATCTCACGGGCAAATCGATCTACGGTATCGATCATAATGGGTATATTGGACGCGATACCATCCTTGCCAGCGACAGTGCCAGATGCTGGCATTGGTGTCAATTCAAGCACCCAAGGCACATCTTTGGTACTACCCGTATTTAGTGCATCACCATGCGTGGGTGCTGTGGCTGGTGTTGCTCCATGAACATGCGGCGTGGCTTCAGCGTTATTCATATCCATACCAGCATGATGTTGACTGTGATCAATAGAAAGCGGCATTGGCGCAACGCCCCATTTGCCCGCAGGAAACTGACTCCATGCCTGTACCATACGCTCGCCCCAGATGCCTGCCCATGCCATTCCTGAAATACAGAAAAACAGTAGCAACACAGATATCCAACTGCCCAATGTCGCATGGATGGTACGTATGAATGAGCGTTTTTTCTTATTATTTACAGCATCATTGGGGATAAGCATGGCTTTGAGTGATTTGCGTTTTTGCCACCACAAATACCAACCCGTTAGAATCATTAAGATGGTTAATGAAGCAGTGGTTTCTTGTATATAATCACCGACTTTGCCCAATAGTAAATCAGCATGAATATCATTAAAGGTATAGTACAGACCACTATTAGTCGGCGTGCTTTTAACGATATCAGCCGTATAAGGATTCACCGCCACCATATTCTCATGACTGGCTGACTTAACTTGAAACAAGGCAACGGTGTCCGTATCACGAGGCGCGATATATTTCACCAGCGTGCTATTAGGTAAAGTGTTCAACGCATTTTTAGCTTGCGTAGAAATAGGTGCTGTCACCGCTAAATCTGGGGTGGTAATGGTGAGGCGATCATCATCACGACCTGCTATGTTAGACATCAACAGCATGCCAAGTGCGCTGCAAGCTAGGATAATTAAGAAAGGTGCTATAAACATTCCTGCATAAAAATGCCATCGCCATACCGTAAAATAGCGTTGAGTATTGGTTGATTGACTTGTATGTCTGTTCATAAATATGACCTTTAACAATCTTTGGTTGCTCAATGAACGACCTAGACCTATTAATAGTAGTAATAAATCCTGTCTGTCTGTTGATCTAAAAGTTGATTCCAAATAGACGGCTGCATCATACGAGAAAAGCCTTGTAAACACCATTGCTTATAGTCAAAAATTATCGTCATATTAAGGCGTTTCTTCAATTTTCATGTTTGCATCATAGTCATCTTAATGGCTAAAAATGAGGCTACTTCACTCGACATCTTACTAAGAACGCTTTGTTTGTAAATTTTTAATGATAATGATAATCATTAATGTTATTATTCCTTTTTTCTCGCTTTCGGCATTTGATAACTTACAAGGAAATATGATGCGTTTTATCTCAACGTCTACATCCATTCGTCAAAAACGTTTAACTCTCGCGGTGCAACTGGGATTGGCAATGGGTTTGAGCCATGCAGCTTATGCTGAGACGATACCGAATAACATCGAAAACAGTGTTGAGAACGAAGTCGATAATGATGTCAATAATGATGAGACCGTGACACCATCGACCACCCTGGATACCATTACTGTCTATGCCGACAACTACCGTAGTACGGGCACCAAAACAGCATTAGACCCTAATGATGCACCCATGAGCTATACGAGAATCGATCAAGCGCTATTGCAAAAACGTCAAGCAGACAGCGTCAATGCAGCATTACGTTATGAGCCAGGAGTGAGTACTGAGAGTCGCGGTACGGTGTCCATCTTTGATGAATACAATATTCGCGGTTTTAAAACTTACTCCAATTTTTACGATGGATTAAGACTGCCCTACGATGGGGCTTGGAATCTGATGCCGCAAGTCGATATCTACGCAACAGAAGCAGTCGAAGTGGTCAAAGGGCCCGCATCCTCACTCTATGGCTATGCATCTCCAGGTGGCATGGTCAATCAAGTCGCCAAAACCCCAAAAAGCACTCAAGCATCTGAGGTACAGTTGCGAGTGGGTAATCAAAACCTAAAAGAAGTGGCGGTCGATACGACAGGACCTATCACAGATACGCTCAATTATCGACTGGTGGCGTTAAAACGACAAAAAGACGGGCAGATGCAGACCACAGAAGAAGAACGCACACTGATCAATCCGTCACTGCAATGGCAACCGACAAAAGATGTGTCCGTTCTTGCCAATCTGTTTTATCAAGATGATCCAAAAATGGTGCCTTCTACTCCATTGCCTGCCGTTGGCACTGTCTACCATGCCAGCTATGGAAAACTGGGCAGTGACGCCTATGCCGGCGATGAGTGGAATCACTTCAGCAAAGAAGTACTCATGCCGAGTGTCACGGTGAACTGGAACATCAATGATACGCTCACCTTTAAACACATTCTGCGCTATACCGACGCCGACGCGCAGCAGCGTAATATGTACAACAGCGGGTTTGTAAGCGGTAGTGATAAGATACTAAATCGCGTGGCCTACACCACCGATGAGAGCATGAATAACTGGACCACAGACAACCAGCTGGCCTATAAATTTGATACTGCTAATACTTCACATAACCTACTGTTTGGTGTTGAATATCAAGAGACAGACAGTAGCGCCACTTATTATGATGCTGGCGCAGATGGCACGCCAAATCTTGACTTATCCAATCCAGATTACTCACAAATCCATGCTGATACGTTGCCTTTAGAGGCTTATCGTCAAAATGAAGACATTGAACAAAGCCAACTTGGGTTCTATGTACAAGATGAGATGAAATGGCAAGATTTGACAGTAGTAGCAGGCTTACGTCACGATAATTTTGACAGTAGTACTGAGCAAACCGAAGCCACTAAAGGCGTCATTTATAATAAAAAAACAATTAACAATGATGCGTCAGAAACCAGTGGTCGTCTCGCAGCCATTTATGACTTTGATAATGGTCTATCTCCTTATGCAAGCTACTCGCAGTCGTTTCAACCAGTGGTCGGTAGTAACTTTATTACCAATGCGCCATTTAAGCCAACGACTGCCGATCAGCTAGAGGCTGGTGTCAAATATCTCTCTGCCAATCGCGCCACACAAGGAACATTAGCAGTATTTGATATCACTCAAAAAAACGTCGTGGTGGCTGACGAAATTAACTATAGAAGTCAAACACAAACGGGTGAAATTACCTCCAAAGGCTTTGAAGTCTCAGGCAGCCACATGCTTAACGACTGGGTAGATATTGCCGCCAGTTATAGCTATACCGATGCTGAAATTACAGAAGATGAATTCAACCCTGATGTGGTTGGCAATACTCCTGCGCAAACGGCTAAGCACAAGGCAACATTGTGGGCAGATTATTACGCTACTGACAAGCTCAGTCTCAACGCTGGCGTGCGCTATGAAGGCGGTATGCAACTTGATAAGCAAAACTCAGACGAATTACCAAGCGTGACTTTGGTAGACATTGGCGGTAATTATCAAATCAATCCGATGCTCACTGTCGGCGCGAGTGTCAACAATCTCTTTGATAAAACCTATGTCGGCGCTTGTTATGATATTAACAATTGCTGGATGGGACCTGAGCGCCAAATGTCCGTCAGTCTAAAGGCCAATTTTTAGGCAATGTAGAACTTACCATTACCAGAGAATATCCATCTTATAGAGTGGTCTCATCTCAAATGATGACCTAAACTATCAAATAGTTAAATGAAGGAAAGTATTAATATGGGAAAACCTACCCCAAGAATGCTAGATGTAATTGGCAGTAAATACCTCACGCCACATATGTGCCGTGTCACGCTTGGCGGTGCTGGACTGACTGATTTTCCGGCAGATCAAGAAAGCGCGTACATTAAGCTGATATTCCCTCAAGGCGATGAGGCTCGACCATTGATGCGTACCTATACCGTCAGCGTTCAACGTGATGACGAAATAGATGTCGATTTTGCATTGCATGAGACAGAAGGCCCTGCTTCAACATGGGCACGTAACGCCCAAGTGGGCGAGCAAATATTGGTAGGCGGCCCTGGACCAAAGAAGCTGATTAACAATGAGGCAGATTGGTTTTTATTGATCGGTGATATGACAGCGCTGCCGGCGATTACCGTCAATCTTGCCCAGCTACCTGCTGACGCACGCGGCTATGCAGTCCTTGAGATTACCAATGAAGCAGATAAGCAACTACTCAAGAAGCCAGACAACCTTGACATTCATTGGGTGATAAACACGCATCCAAATGCAGAAACTAGCCCATTACTTGATCGCGTTAAAACGCTTACGTGGCTAACAGGACAACCTGCTGTTTGGGCAGCTTGCGAATTCCATAGTATGCGCGCTCTACGCCATTATTTTAAGATAGATCACCCAATACCCAAAACGCATTTGTACATATCTAGCTATTGGAAAGTCGATAGCACAGAAGACCAGCATAAAATTGTCAAACGAGAGGATGCGCAAAGTATAGAATGATGAGCAATGACGGTTTGTATTTTTAAACCGCTTTAAAAGCGGTTTGAGTAATGATTGATAAATCTTGCGTAACTAATCATTACCCCACTGCTTATCTACTTTTATTGGCTAAATAAAAGTATAGTGACAAAATATAGTGACATTGTAGAATATGAGCAGCTGGTGAGTTGCTCATAAACTGTGATCACTACTCCTTACAACCCTATCACTTGCATTAAATGACCTGTCTTGAGATACACTGTAGCTCCTTCAGATCCTACCTGTATTTGCGCATGCTCACCTGCTGGCAGACGTATCCATCCGCCGCGCTGATAAACTTGACCCTCATCTATCAACTTGCCTGCTAACACCAGTATTTCTGCACCGCCACAGACTGCCTCATTAAACAGTAACTCGCCTGCCTTGATACGCTGCAAACTCACTTGCTCATTGTCACCTGAGAATAGAGGACAAACATCACGGCTGCCCTGCTGTTGCCAATGAGCATTATCTTTAGTATCGATAGCCACATAATGAGGTTCATCAGCTGGCATTTGGCGTAGCTTGACGAAAATCACTGCGCCTTCATCACTATAGGGCTTGTGTCCTGAGGTCGGTGGATTGCGCAAATACCAACCTGCTGAGTAATGTTTGTCATCTGCAGAAAAAGTACCTGACAATACTAAAATCTCTTCACCACCCGGGTGTAGATGATGCGGAAAATAAGAATTGGGCGCATAGCGTACAAGGCTAGTGGCACGTGCTTTTTCTGCACCCACACGGTCAAGCATCACGCGCTCTACCCCATTTTGTGGTGACTTAATCCACTGGTGTTGCTCAGGTGTAAGGGCAGCGCGGCAAGTAAAGTCTGCATGAATAAGCATAAACCATGTCCAAAAATAGTATGATGAGATGATCCTTTAGCAAACGTCAGATATGATTATTGAACGTTATCGACAGCTGAAGGCGTAATGATTGCACCTCGCTATTATACCGAGTTTTCAACGTACTAAAATCACAGGAGATAGCGTGCTGGCGATAATTTCTGTCGTGGTACTACCAAGAAATAATTGTTGCAATTTCGAATGTCCATAAGCACCCACCACCATCATATCAATGTTGTTTTCTACCTGAAACCTCAACAAGCCGTCAACGGCATCGGAGGCAGATAAATGATGCGCCGCTACGCTAAAACCTGCGTCCTCCAGTTGTGCCGCTGCGGCGCTTAAGCTTTGTTTTGACGTGTCGTTATGATTGCCTATCATGACGATATGACCTTGCAACCCTTTTAATACAGGACTTCTTGCAACCATCCATGCTGCTTTAATAGCTGTTTTGCTACCATCAAAGGCTATCATGTATGAGCTAGGTTCTTTGAACGTCTCTGAGCAAATCAATATAGGAACGTCAGATGCGCGGGCAACGGTTTCGATTTGGCTACCGATATTAATACGGCTGCTTTTGTGATCTTCACCTCGGCGTCCCATGACGATGGCACGATTTTCTGCTTTAAAATGTTCAATGGCAGGTAACAGCTTGCCGCGACGTTGAGAGATACGAATATCGACTTGAGTAAAGTTGCCTTGAATATGGCTTTTTGCGTCTTGTACCAAAGCATTACTATAACTGTTCACCACCTTCGCTCTTTGCTCGTCTAACTGTGTCAATTCCTCCAATAAAAACTGGCGGCTATTGACTCCTATTGCGCCTGACAAATCGCGTCTGGTCGAGGCTGGAACCTCACTCACATGCAACAACGCTACGGGTAAATTTAATTTACTGGCATACCATGCTGCATAGTCACAAACCGATTCAGTCACTGCCGAGCCGTCTATACAGGCTAAAATGTGCTGTGATGTTGTCATATTCCGTCCTTAAATTTAACGATTTAATCCTATACAGCTTTCTATACCCACTATAAATATGGTCACCGAAAAACATAGTTACCAAAGAACATAGTTACCAAAAAATATAACGGTAAAAAAAGCGTATCCACTGCCTTGATAATAACGAATTTAAACGGCTTCAGCCAGCGATGTGTGCCCACTTCTACCATAATTAAAAAAGTCTTGTCATCGTCTAACAACATGCCGTAGCGAATTTTGCTACAATGGGTTTTTAGCATTTATGATTTAAGTATCCTTATCTAGGTGATGGAATTATGGCAAAAAATGCCCTACAGGCTCAGTTATTAAAAGTGGGATTGGTGGATAGCAAAAAAGCCAAGAAAATCAGCAAGCAGACTCAGCATGCCAAGCGTACTGGTGACTCAGAAAGCATGGAAGCGAAAAAAGCGTTGGCAGAAGCCCAAGCGAAAAAACTAGAGAAAGATCAAAAGCTCAATCAAGAAAAACAACGTATTTTAGAAGAGAAGATGCTCAAGGCTAATATCGTACAGATGATTAAGCAGCATCAGATTGCCGATACCAATGGCGATGTCAATTATCAATTTGTCGATAATGCTAAGGTTAAAAAAATCTTTGTCACTCAAAAACTATATGACCAAATCGTCGCCGGTCATGTGGTGATTGCACGCTTAGAAGAAGGCTATGCACTCCTTCCTCGCCCGTTGGCAGATCGCATCGATGCAAAAATGGAGGGCTTCATGGTCGTGTCTAACAATACATCAGAAGAAGTGCTGGCAGAAGATGATCCTTATGCCGCCTATGTGATTCCAGATGACTTAATGTGGTAACCGTTCAATTTCATCATACTTATGATGTCAGCCAAAAGCCTTTCATAGACTGAGATAGTCCATGAAGGGCTTTTTATTGTACGAAAAGCGACCACCTTTAACCCAGCATTGCTGCTTTGGTTGAAAAACGTAACGATGCTCTGGAACGGTAACATGCTTGAGGCTACAAACTTGAACAACCATTCAATAACAACTACAATGCGGTTTATTGACTTACTGAGCGTTAGTATTTTGTCTAATTTTGAGTAATCACTCAAAATAAATACTTTATTCATGCTTACTGCCTGACAATAGTAGTCATTGCCATATATGTCATTGATTAGACTTACCAAGCTCTTTTGCACTCACTTTTAACGCTTATTAAGAAGAAATAACTTATGCCAAAACATCTCCCTCTTTCACTGTTATTGCTTCGACTGGGTATTTTCATTGTTTTTTTAGTCTGGACTTTAGATAAGCTGATTAATCCTGATCATGCCGCAGGCGTCTTTTCTAGTTTTTATGGTTTTGAAAGTATAGGCGACACCGTATTCTATGTCATTGGCGCGGCTCAATTCATCCTCATTCTGTTGTTTGTCACAGGATTATTCAAAACTTGGACTTACGGCACTATCTTGCTACTTCATGCGATTTCGACGTTCTCAACCTTCGGCTTATATCTCAAGCCTTTTGATAACTTGTTGTTCTTTGCAGCATGGCCGATGTTGGCGGCGTGTTTAGCGCTTTTCTTAATGAGAGATTGGGATACCTTAACCTTGGGCAAAAAAGTTTCTTTAGCTTAAACATCAGTCATGTTTGTCGTTAGATTGGGCTGGGTTGAACATGCAAAAATATAAATACTAGCCTCTGAAACTCAAGCCCTATACTATGAAGACTACTAATTTAGCTGTTTTATTGTATATAAATGCACAAACCATGCAAAAAACTTAACGCAATTATCGTTACCACTAACTTGTCATTACCACTGACATGGTCAAGGTTCTTAATCATAAAAGAATGACGATGACTTTAGCCTTCGCTCTACTACTTAGCCGGATATTTTATGATTAAAAGAATATTGTTAATACTGCTAATATTAATATTAGCAGCAAGCTTTTTCTACTTTGACCTCAATCAATTATTGACGCTTGACGGCTTAAAAGGGTCGATGGCGCAATTTAACAACTATAAAACGCAATCACCATTATTGATTATCGGTGGATTCTTTTTACTTTATATCGTCGTCACCGCATTATCCTTACCGGGTGCCGCTATTTTAACCTTGGCAGCTGGGGCATTATTTGGTTTATGGCAAGGGTTACTGGTCGCCTCATTTGCCTCCAGTATTGGTGCGACACTCGCCTTTTTAACCTCACGTTACTTACTGCGTGATACGATTAAACAGCGCTTTCCTGAACGCTTAGCAGCCATTGATGCTGGCGTTGAAAAAGAAGGCGGATTTTACTTATTTACCCTGCGCTTAGTGCCGATATTTCCGTTCTTTTTGATTAATTTACTCATGGGCGTCACCGCGATTAAAGCGAGGACATTCTACTGGGTAAGCCAAGTTGGTATGCTCGCGGGTACCTTTGTATTCGTTAATGCTGGTACGCAACTGGCGCAAATTGACAGCTTGTCAGGAATTTTATCGTTTAATTTAATTGTCTCATTTGCGTTGTTAGGTTTTTTCCCATTAATCGCAAAAGGGATATTAAATATGCTAAAAAAACGCCGCGTCTATAAAAACTACAGCAAACCTAAAAAATTCGACCGTAATATGATTGTGATTGGCGCAGGTGCTGGCGGGCTAGTCACTAGCTATATCGCGGCGACCGTCCGAGCAAAAGTAACCTTAATCGAAGCGGGCGAGATGGGCGGTGACTGCTTAAACTATGGCTGTGTACCCAGTAAAGCACTGATTAAAAGCGCAAAAGTGGCAGAACAAATGCGCAATGGTGAGCGTTATGGCTTGGAAAATACCCCACCAGAATTTTCATTTAAGAACGTCATGACCCGCATCCATAAAGTCATCGCTGACATCGCCCCAAACGACAGCGTCGAGCGTTATACGGACTTGGGTGTCGAAGTATTAAAAGGTTATGCCAAATTCATCGACCCGTGGACGGTAGAGATTGCGCTAAACGATGGCGGCACGCAAACTCTAACCGCACGTTCCATCGTTATCGCTACTGGTGCGCGCCCATTTATCCCAGATTTGCCGGGTTTGGAAGAAACGGGCTACGTGACCAGCGATACCATATGGAATAAATTTTCCGAATTAGAAGAAGCGCCGAAAAAGCTGGTCGTCCTTGGCGGCGGACCAATCGGCTCTGAGCTGGCACAAGCTTTTGCACGCTTAGGCTCAAATGTCACCCAGATCGAAAGAAGCGCGCGTCTCATGAAAAAAGAAGACGTGGAAGTCTCAGAATTTGCGCAGAAAGTCCTCATTGAGAGCGGCGTAAACGTTTTAACCTCGCATCAAGCGATTCGCTGTGAAACTCGCGATGGTAAAAAGTTCATTATCGTTGAAGTGCAAGGCGACAGTACCGTTAAGCAAGACCGTCAGAACAAGCAAGAAATCGCTATTGAATATGACGAATTGCTTTGTGCCGTTGGACGTAGTGCCCGCTTAGAAGGATATGGTCTTGAAGATTTGGGCATCGAAACGGAGCGTACGATTGATACCGATGACTATTTAGAAACCCTTTACCCTAATATCTACGCCGCTGGTGATGTCGCTGGTCCTTATCAATTTACCCATGTGGCCTCCCATCAGGCATGGTACGCTGCCGTAAATGGTTTATTTGGACATCTAAAGAAATTTAAAGTAGATTACCGCGTGATTCCGTGGACGACTTTTATCGATCCAGAAGTCGCACGCGTGGGCTTAAATGAGCAAGAAGCTATTGAAAAAGGCATCGATTTTGAAATTACCCGCTACGACTTTAAAGATTTAGATCGCGCGGTGACGGAAAGTGCCAATCATGGTTTTATCAAAGTCATTACCCCTAAAGGCAAAGATAAAATACTTGGCGTGACCATCGTCGCTGAACATGCTGGGGATTTAATGCCAGAATTCATACTGGCGATGAAGCACGGTTTAGGGCTGAATAAAATACTTGGCACTATCCATATGTATCCAACGTGGGCAGAGGCTAATAAATACGCGGCTGGTGAATGGAAACGTAATCATGCGCCCGAAACGATATTAAACTGGCTTGAGAAATACCATACATGGCGTCGAGGTTAGCTGGGTTTTTATTCACTGCGCTAAAAACATATCATCATAACGGAAACTTAAATGTACGTTATCAAATCTCTGCCCGCTTTGACCGCGTTAAAAAACCTAAGCCGCTATAGCGCCTATGCTATGGTGCTTAGCATTTGTGTTGGTATATCAGCAAGCACTGCCTCACCCACTACTGGTAACCTTAATCAAAATTTATCATCTTGGCAGCAAATAGAGGCGCAAGGGGAAAACCAAGACGTCTACTTTTATGCATGGGGCGGTGATCCACAGATCAACGCCTATCTACAGTGGGCTGCCAAGCAAGTCGATGATAAATATAATATTAACTTGGTTCATGTGAAATTGAGCGACACCAGTGAAGCCGTTAGCCGTGTACTTGCAGAAAAATCTGCCAATAACAACGATAAAGGCAGCGTTGATCTCATCTGGATAAATGGCGCAAACTTTGCCACCATGAGTGAGAATTCATTATTACTCAAACAATGGGCGAATAAGCTCCCTAACTTTGCCTTGACCGATCCAGAGAACAATCCTGCGGTTAACTTTGATTTTGGTGTGCCGACCAACGGCATGGAAGCGCCATGGGGACAAGCTGCGTTGACCTTTTATTACGACAGCTTATCAACTGACAAGCCACCAACCACTTTAAATGAGCTAGTCAATTGGACAGCGCAAAACCCCGGGCGTTTTAGCTATCCAAAGCCACCTGACTTTTTAGGAATGAGCTTTTTAAAGTATGCCTTAGTCATGCTGCACGAAAATCAGGATGCTAAGATAGGCAAAAACATCAAGGCACAGCTCAACCTGCCAGCCACTGAGCAAAATACAGATATGGTATTAGCCCCTTTATGGGCATTTTTAGATGACTTACATCCCACTCTATGGCGTAAGGGTGAGCAATTTGTGCAAACGGGCGCACACATGCGGCGCTTGGTCGATGATACCGAGCTGAGTCTGGCCTTTACTTTTTCTGCACCTGAAGTACCAGCGGCCGTGCAGCGTTATGATTTACCCGAGAGCATTCGTAGCTATGCAATGAGTGATGGCAGCTTAAGTAACACCCATTTTGTGGCCATTCCTTATAACGCCAGCCATCCGCAAGCCGCACAGCTAGTGGCAAACTTTTTGATGAGCCCAGAAGCACAGGCCAAAAAGCAAACCCCTGATATATGGGGTGATAAAACCGTACTTGTTCTCTCTACGCTCAATCCTGAACAACAAGCGCTATTCAAAGACAATAAACCACACCCTAGTGCCCTGCCCTTTGATAGCATCAAACGTACCGTGAATGAACCACATCCGAGCTGGGTTGATGCCATTATGCAAGGTTGGCAGACACGTTATGGGGTCAGCCCATGAGTAAAAATACTAATAATAAAACGACTAAGGAAAAAGTCCATTCTGCAACAATTACTGGTATAACCGCGCCTTATAAAACAGACCTATTTACGCGTATCGTCTCCTTGAGTCCGACATTTTTACTGCTGCTACTGATATTGCCGGTACTCGGTGGTTTGGTTTGCGTGCTGTTGCCTGCCTTTAGCTGGGTGACTGCACTTGAGCAAACAACTGTTAGTCTACAAGGGTTTCATGATCTTTGGCAGACGCCTGGTCTTACTCAAATGGTCGCTTTAAGCATCGCTACTGGACTGCTAAGTACGTTACTCGCTTTTGTCATGACCTTAATGATATTAGCAGCATTTTTTAATAGCGTTTGGCTGAACCGTATTGAGCATTTACTGAGTCCAATCTTGGTCATTCCTCATGCAGCGGCAGCCATCGCCGTTGGCTTTTTAATTGCGCCTTCTGGTATGTTTTCACGCCTTATATCACCATGGCTAAGCGGTTGGGAATTGGCTCCAGACGGTATGTTTCCCCATGACCCGTACGGCATTAGCATCATTTTGGGCTTAACCTTAAAAGAGCTGCCGTTTTTATTACTCATGGCGCTAGGCGCTTTGGCACAGCCTGAGCTTGGTAAAAAGCTACGTCAGCAGTATAAAGTTGCGCTAAATCTCGGCTATTACCCCATTACTGCCTTTTTTAAAGCGGTACTTCCTGTCCTCTATCCTTTTTTACGTTTGCCTATCTTAGCCGTGCTCGCCTATACTAGTGCCAGCGTAGAGATGCCATTGATACTCGGTCCAAACACGCCGCCAACGCTGGCGGTCACTATCATGCAATGGTTTAACGATGTTGATTTAAACTTACGTATAAAAGCCTCGGCGGGCGCGTTATTACAGCTCGCTTTGACGGGTAGTTTAATCGCCTTGTGGCTTGGTAGCGAGAGAGCGATAAAAACTTGCTTTAATGGCACGTTGCTCAATGGCAAGCGCCACTATGCCGATGCATTATGGCAAAAAATCACCGCAGCATTGACCACTGTGGTGATTGGCTTTATCTTGCTGGCGCTCATTGGTCTTTTAATGTGGTCAGTAGCTGGTTTTTGGCGCTTTCCAGCTGTATTGCCAGAGCAGTTGGTGTTATTGCATTTTCAAAGCGCCTTTACGCAAATGAGCACGCCATTATTTAATACCATTACAATCGGTATCGTGAGTACGGTATTTGCCATTGTGCTGACTTTATTATGTTTAGAAGCTGAGCAATTAAGTCAAAAACCACTTTCAACATTTACCAGTTTAATTATCTATTTGCCGCTGTTAGTGCCGAGCATTGCTTTTTTATTTGGCTTAGTATGGCTACAGCAACTGGTGAATAATCAAACAGCGTTTTTTAATGTGGCATTTACCCATCTGCTCTTTGTGCTGCCCTATGTGTTTTTATCGCTTGCCAGCAGTTATCGACGTCTAGACCCTCATTTTGCTCATGTAGCGGCAAGCCTTGGTGCGACGCCAGCCAAAGTATTTTTGCAGGTGAAATTACCACAACTGTTTGCGCCGATTTTGATTGCCATTGCTCTTGGTTTGGCGATTAGCTTTGGTCAATATTTGCCGACATTATTAGCAGGCGGCGGACGTATCGCCACTATTACCACAGAAGCGGTGACCCTTGCCAATGGTGCCAGTAGGCGCACCAGTGCAGTGTATGCCATCATCCAAATGGCGCTACCGTTAGTAGGCTTTATATTGGCGTGGGTATTGCCGAAGTACTTCTTTAAAAGTGGTAAAAATAGCAGCCGTTAAAACGTTTTTTAAAATATATTCGTTTTGAAAAGAACTGATTCTAAATAGCACTGATTTTGAAAAACAACTCACTATAAAAACGCAGATAAAGGGCTCTTGATGCAATCCTCTTTACAGATAAAAGACTTACAGTTATATCGACAAGGCGAGCTATTACTGAGCCTAGATGAGCAGATTGCTGGTGGTGAAATACTAACTATTATGGGTCCATCTGGTAGTGGTAAATCAAGCTTGTTGAACTGGCTCACAGGTATATTGCCAAATGGTTTCACCGCTACTGGTGAGGTTTGGTTAAATGATAAAAATGTAAGTCATTTGCCGACGCACTTGCGTCATATTGGGGTACTGTATCAAGACGCCCTACTGTTTTCGCATTTATCGGTCGCAGGTAATATTGCTTTTGCGATGCCTCAAGACAATAAGAATAGCGCTGAGAAGCTCAATAAAAAACAGCGCCGTGAAAAAATAGAGCAGGCACTTGAACAAGTTGGTCTAGCAGGCATGGAAAATCGCCATCCCGATAATTTATCAGGCGGACAACAAGCACGCGTGGCGCTACTGCGCACTTTGCTCAGCGCACCAAAAGCGATACTACTCGATGAGCCTTTTAGCAAGCTTGATACCCAACTTCGAGTAGATACGCGGCAACTGGTATTTGAGCAAATCCGCACTCATAAACTTCCCGCCATCATGGTCACGCACGATTATAGCGATGCCGAGGCCGCAAAGGGTAAAGTTATTCATTTAGACCTGTAGTTTTAAAGTTATCGTTTTATACATAAAGTCTTAAACGTCAAAGCGAAATACAAAAGGCAAGCGCATGCTAGACAAATTTCTCACGCCCATGGTTAAGCCGATACTAGCCCCTGTGGTCGTTGTATTACATAAACGCGGCATCACGGCTGATCAACTCACGGTGGCAGGTTTTTTAATCGGTATGTTAGCCTTGCCGTTACTCGCATTTGAGCTTTGGTATGGCGCACTGGCAGTCATTGCATTGAATCGTATTTTTGATGGTCTTGATGGCGCTTTAGCCCGTTATGCAAAGCAAAGTTCTAGCGCAGGCGGCTACTTAGATATTACGCTCGACTTTTTATTTTATGCCGCCATCCCGCTGGGTTTTATATTGGCAAATCCTGAACAGAATGCCATTGCTGGCGCTTTATTACTCGCGACCTTTATTGGCACAGGCTCTAGCTTCTTAGCGTTTGCCATTGCTGCGGAAAAGTTTACACTGGATAAACCGCAGTTTAAATATAAGAGTTTTTATTATTTAAACGGTTTGACGGAAGGCACAGAAACCATTGCGCTGTTTGTCGCTTTTTGCCTGTGGCCACAGCACTTTGTATTACTTGCCAGCATTTTTGCCACAGCCTGCGCGATTACGATTTCTACCCGTATCCATGGCGGCTACCATACCCTTAAGCAGCTAGAAATAGATAAAAACAGTATATAAATATAATAAGTTAAGAGGCAGCTAATGACTAACGAAGTATGGTGGCGGCTTGGGTTCTTTTTAAGCATTTTAGTGATTATGATGCTGATAGAATGGCGCATGCCTGCACGTCAAGCACCGATCAAAAGCAGCAAACGCTGGTTCGCTAACTTTGGCTTGGTTTTTATCTCGTCAGTTATTGCTCGTCTAGCGGTGCCTGTCGGTCTAACGGCTGTGGCGCTGTATAATCAGCAGCATGGCATTGGTCTATTTAATATCATCAATTTGCCAAGCATTGTCGTCGTCATACTAAGCTTGATATTGCTCGACATCATCATTTACTGGCAGCATCGATTATTTCACCGCGTGCCTATGCTATGGCGTTTACATAAAGTCCATCACGCTGATGCGCATGTTGATGCCAGCACAGGGCTTAGGTTTCATCCCATTGAAATCATTTTAAGCATTCTAGTAAAGCTCGTTGCCGTCAGCTTGTTGGGCGTTCCTGCCATCGCCGTATTGATATTTGAGATTGCGTTAAATGGCTTAGCGATATTTAACCATGCCAATATTCGCCTGCCACCTGCGCTTGAAAAACCGCTACGCTTAATATTAATGACGCAGATTTTGCACCGTATTCACCATAGCCAACGCGTTAGTGAGACCAACTCAAACTATGGTTTTAGTGTCATTTGGTGGGATTGGATTTTTGGTAGTTATAAGGGTAAAGCAAAGCAGTCTGATAATGAGCTAGATATTGGGCTAAAAGAATACCCAGCAGCCAAACAAAATGCCTCGCTATGGGGATTGTTAACCATGCCATTTAGCAATAATTTGGTTAAGAAAAACAAATAACTGTCGTGATGCCGCCTAGCTTTGAATGTAAACGAAATTTACAAACAACTTGAGCATTCTCTCAAATATTATTTGAACGATTGCTCAAAATGGATTATAGTGGCTGCAGTTGTTGAGCGACTCACGAAAATCTCACTTATAAAATTGAGTACTCACTCAACTATATAATAGGTTCTCAAGTCGCTTATACACTTACTTTTATAAAAATTCACTAATAATGATTAAAAGGTTTTAATATGACTGAATTTACCCTACACGACAAAGACACAGCCCCAGCAGCAAGCAAAGACTTACTTGACGTTTCTATCAAAGCGTTTGGTATGGTACCTAATCTACATGCCGTCATGGCTGAAGCGCCTGGCTTGCTCGAAGGCTATCAACGTCTGCATCAGTTGTTTTTAGACAGCAGTTTTGATGATGAGGAAGTCACGGTCGTATGGCAAACCATCAACGTAGAGCATGAGTGTCATTACTGTGTACCCGCTCATACTGGTATCGCAAAAAGCATGAAAGTAGACGACGCCATTACTGAAGCATTACGTAATGAGACACCTCTACCAACTGCAAAACTAGAAGCATTACGCGACTTTACGCTATCGGTCGTTCGTGATCGTGGTAATGTAAATGATGACGCAGTGCAAGCGTTCTTAGATGCAGGCTTTACTAAACGTCAGATTTTGGAAGTGGTTCTTGCAGCGGCTCAAAAAGTGATGAGTAACTACACCAACCATTTGGCCAACACGCCAATCGACAAGCCTTTCCAAAAGTTTGAATGGCATAAAGCTGTCTAATTATATAAGAACCAAATAAGGAGCCACTATGAGTAATTTAAAAAAACCATTACGAATAGATATCGTGTCAGACGTGGTCTGCCCTTGGTGCGCTATCGGCTATAGTCAACTAGCCGAGGCATTAAAACAAACCAACACTCCACACGAGATTCACTGGCATCCATTTGAGTTAAATCCTAATACACCGCACGAAGGACGAAACTATCGTGAGCATATCATGGAGAAGTACGGTACGACTGCTGAGGACATTAAAGAGAGCCGAGCTAGAATGACAGCAGCAGGTGAAGAAGCTGGATTTAATTTTCAGTTTACCGATGAGTTTCGTACTTACAACACTTTTAATACGCATCAGTTGCTGTATTGGGCCGATCAGCAAGGACGTATGCACGACCTAAAACAAGCATTGTTCGTCGCACACTTCGTCGATAATAAAAATGTAGCTGACAGTACCGTACTTGCAGATGTCGCAGCAGAAATCGGACTGGATCGTAGCGAAGCACTAGCGGTCTTAGAAGACCAGCGATTTGCGGCAGCAGTAGAAAAAGAAAAACAGCATTGGCAACAGCAAGGCATTCAAAGTGTGCCATCTATGGTTTTCAATGAGCGTCATTTAATTAGCGGCGCACAAGGTGTTGAAAATTATAAAAGCATTTTGCAGCAGTTGGCTGATATACCAGACTAAATTATCTGATTAATGATTGCGTCTTCAAAACTAAGAGTTTTAGAAAAGCTAAGGGTTTTAGAGTTACTGTATAGTCTCTGGCTATACAGTAACTCTAAAACCCTTTTTTCATACCAAAAATATCTTAGCAATCAGCCTTACCTAATCGGCAATAACCTTTTAGCAGTGCTTATTTGCAAATAGTCAACATGCACTACTCGCCAACAGGCTCATCAATACGCAGCGCTTCTATGGAGAGCGCCATATCTTCAGCCAACGCTTGCACCGCTGCACTCTCGACATCACGCTGCGCAAAAGCACGCAGCCCCATGATTTCCGCCTGTAGTCGTCGTCCAAGCCTAGTCGGATCCAACTTACTATCCAATTCACCCAGCCGCTGTGCTTCGGTAAAGTAATTTATAAAACGCAGCTCCATACCTGCCAACAGCATTTCAACTTTTTGTAGCGCTGTCTGCTCACGAGCACCAAGCTCCAGTAAGCTTTTGACCAACATGCAAGCCTGACTCGGCAGCCCTTTATCACGAATACCGCCCAGCTGACGCACGAAAGCGGCTAACCCCAACAGCGGCGATTGATAAGCGCCCATTACCCGCTTAAGCTCACTCAAACCTAGGCGAGCATAGTAGTCTAACGCTTCTTGAAATAATCCATCTTTACTGCCAAACGCAGCATAAATGCTTCCCGGACGCATATCGAGCGCCTCTTCTATATCTTTTAAAGAAGTAGCATGAAAGCCTTTTTGCCAAAAAAGCTGTAATGCGCGTTCTAAGGCATCCTGACGGTTATAAAGTGCGGTACGTGACATAGTTTTTCCATCTCAAAAGCCGTAACCTCATGTAAAAATAAGCACAGCGATAAAATTTGAATGATTGCTCAATTTTATCTTGAATGGCATTCTTAGTCCAGTAAAGTTAATTTACAAAGCAAATACCTCATTTAGCGATTGGTAGCAATATCAATGTCTTAATGAGATATGAAAGCGCCCAACGTTTAAGCCGTCAATAGCACATGCTTGCTTTTTTGATATGCAGACAAGCCATCCACACCCAGCTCACGCCCGATACCGCTTTGCTTAAACCCGCCCCACCCTGACTCTGGCAATACAATCTGTTGTTCATTGATCCAAATGTGACCCGCTTGTATCTGTAGCGCCATCTCTATTGCCGCCGTTTCATCAGCGCTAACAATGCTCGCTGCCAACGCATACTTACTATCATTGGCTAAAGAAATTGCCTCTGCATGGTCTGTAAACGTTTGACTCACTAGTACTGGCCCAAAAACCTCCTCTGTCCATAATCGACTGGTCACTGGAACATTGGTATAAATGGTCGGCATCGCAAAATACCCTTGCCGATTTAAAACCTCACCACCAGTGAGACAAGTCAGGCTTTCGGCAGCAGCAATGTCAAAATATTTTTTTACTTGATTCAGTTGCTGCTCACTAACCAGTGGACCCATTTGCGTGTCAGTGTCAAAGCCATCACCGATTTTCAGACTTTCTGTCTTAACTTTTAATGTCTCAAACAACGACTGAGCAATGCTTTCATGAACAAGCAGCCTTGATGTGGCTGAACATATCTGACCAGCATTGGTAAATATACCACCGATGATTAAATCACAAGCGTCGTCGATATCAGCATCTGCACATACGACGATGGCTGACTTACCGCCCAGCTCTAGACTGATATCTTTGATACCTTTTGCCGCTTGGCTCATTACCTTTTCACCAACGGCGTTGCTACCAGTAAAAGAAATTTTGTCGATTAATGGATGGCAGGTCATGGCAGCGCCCACTTCAGCTGCACCCGGTAAAATATTAACGACTCCTTTCGGTAGTTTAATAGCAGACAATATATTGCCCAGCATCAACTCTGGCAATAATGTCACCTCGGAGGGCTTTAATAGTACCGTACAGCCTGCAGCCAATGCAGGGGCTAACTTCCAAGCAGTGGTCACCATTGGGAAATTCCATGGGACAATAAGGGCGCAAATACCAACAGGCGCATACGTTTTTAGCAAGCGTATGCCTGACTCGCTGGTGGATACCTCCGACCAAGTCGCTTGTTCTGTGATGAGATTGGCATAATAGCGATAGCAGGCAATGGCATCGCTCACGTCTATTTTTGCCTCTTCAATGGGCTTACCATTATTTAACACAGACAATCCCACCAATTTGTCAAACTGCTCCTCCATCGTCTCGGCAATGGCATTGAGATACGATGCGCGCTCGCTTACAGCAGTTTGCGACCAAGATGGGTACGCCGCAGAAGCCGCATTGACTGCCATTTCTACCTGTGTATTGGTACACAATCGAGTGGTAGCGATGATTGTTCCCGAATTTGAATCATATAAATCATAACTTGAATCATGATTCGAATCATAGCTATCAGCGTCAGCAGTATCGGTAGCAGGCGCTTCAATAGTCATCCATTTGCCATCTATATAAGCTGCATTTAACATCACTTCATCGTGAACCGTTTGGATGGCGCTTTCCCTCGTTAAACTGTTAGCATTCGTCATTTCCATGATGGTCAATCACCTTATATGGTTTGATATAATTTTTTTATACCTATTGTCTTTGATTGCATTTATAAGTGTCTATATAAATCATTCGCTAAATAATCAGTTTATTCTTTAGTTAGATAAACCGATTATTTAGCACATTATCGTTATACTACAGGCTGGGTTGATGAGCCTGAGTTAATATTGACTGCATGGCTAATAAAGTAAATGCGCCACTGAAGTAATCACCACCAAACTGATCAGAGTACGAAGAATAAAAATCATGAACAGCTCTAACACATTAAGCTTAATGTTTGATTTCAAAATCAGCGCGCCCACTTCAGACATATAAATAATCTGAGTAATAGAACATGCACCAACGATGAATCTTGTCATCTCACTCTCAATACTTTTGCCGACCAAGGCTGGCAAATACATATCCGCAAAGCCCATAATCATTGCTGGAGCCGCCTCTGCTGCCTCTGGAATCTGTAACAAATCAAGCAGCGGTACCAACGGTGTAGACAACCATTTAAACACAGGCGTATATTCGGCTAAGCCCAGACCAATCGTACCAATTGCGAAAATCACGGGGATTAGCCCAAAATAGATATCGAATAGATTTTTTACACTACGTTTGAACACTTGACCCAGACTTGGCATTGAGTGTGCGCGCGTCACAGCACGATTGACCGCCCATTGGTAGGTCGTGTACTGAGCAGGAATCCCTTCATCAAGCATACTTTTGCCAGAATGATAGGTGTCAGGCTTTAAGGAGAGTGGCGGTATACGCGGCATAATAATCGCGGCGATAAAGCCTGTTAAAGCAATGGTCAGATAAAAATAAACAAAGTTATCGTCTACGCCGATGGTTTTGGCGACGACATAAGTAAAAGCGATCGAAGTCACCGAAAAAGTCGTCGCGATAATCGCCGCTTCACGCTGGCTATAGTAGCTTTTATCATACTCTTGCATGGTCACCAGCAAGCCGATAGAAGCTGCGCCAAACCAAGAGGACATGGCATCTACCGCTGAGCGTCCTGGCAACTTAAACAACTTGACAAATATTTTGCTCGCCAGTGTGCCCAAAAACTCCATCAAACCAAAATCTGTCAAAAACGGTAACGATAAAATGGCGAAGAAAAACAAAGGAATCAAAATCGGTATCAAATCTTCGAAAATGACGCCGCCTGTATTACGATTAATAATAAACTCAGGGCCGACTTGCAGATAAATCATCCAGACAAACACCATCCCTAGCAATCGGGCAGTGAGCCAAAACCAATCAACATCGAAGAGTTTTTTGACCATAGAGTCTTCATGCAGGTTGGGTTTTAACACCTTCACAGCCAACGCCCCAAGAAAGGAGGTCGTCACGATTGCCATTGCCACATAAACGACATAACCACCCAACAAAGCTTGCAAAGCGTCCGTTAACACACCCAATAAAATCGTAACCTTTCCGTCCCATTGAAACGGAATAATAAATAGTGCAATGCCCAATGCTGAAAACAATAAAAACTTCCACATTGACGCACGCCACTGCTCTCCTTGCGGCGTTTCTGAATCGACAACATCGTTTCCTAATATCGGTTGCTGCGACTTATCGAGATAATTCGTCATTTAATTCCTCCTTGATGGGCGACGATCGCCAATTTTTCCATTTTGCTGTCTGACCAATGCCTGGATTTAGCGAATTGGTCGGATCTAGTTTTTTATAAAAAGTATGTAGTGCAGGTTTTGCGGTATAGACATGACCCACGTTGTGTTCAGCAGGGTACTCTATACGACGTCGATCATAAAACGCCAATAGCTCATCCTTGAATTTTTTTGCATCCACTTCAGGGTATAACAGATAATCTTGGTGCATGACATGGCAGAAAAAATGCCCCAAATAAAAGGTTTTACTGACCTGCTTTTGTAAGTTAATAGGTAGCACTTCATCCCAATCTACAGCATTCCGTGGTAAGGCAATATCGGTAGACAACAGCGCGCCAAACCTTGTGTGGTTAAGATTGTGATAACGAAACATGGCAACGGTTGCCGCACTACGAAACACCAATAATGCTTGGGATTCTGCTGCTGTACAAAGATGTACGACGCCTTGATGCTGCTGCATATGGGACTGTAGAAATGCTTGGGCTGCGGCAATATGACCATGACTGCCGTTATCATTGCTATTATCATCGTTATTGCTATTCGCGACTTTAATGATTAAATGATAACGATAGGAGCACGCCTGCTCAGCCAAAGAATTGGGTAATGACGGCGGCATGAAAACACCAGTCATTTGTAGCAGCCGATCTGGTAAAGTCTGAGGCAGTCGCCATTTATCCAAATAATAGCCAATCTTGGCTTGTAACCGATACAGCGCTCCTATCTTACTGGCTGGCAGTTTTCGCATACTCAAGCAAGTATCACGGCCATAGCGCATGGTAATATCGTTGTAATTTTTGTGCATATATTCTGCCAAAATAGGCAGGTTTAGCTCGCTTTTTAACCACTGTTGCCTGAGTGTGGTCAAAGTATCGGCATCATTGGTCGAGATATAGAACGTTTGCTCTTGCGTCGGTTTGGCAAATGTCGCGACTCGAACTGCGAAGACGATGACTTTGCCTGCTGAACCAGAGGCTTCATATAATCCGTTAGGGTCATTATTAAATCTAGCAGGTGTGTCTGCCTCGCAATCGCGCACCTTGTGTTGATAATGGTGATTTTTACAGGACTTCCTGTTGGCACTCTCTGGATTTTTATTGAACGTGCCAGTTTGTAAGTTTCTAAGTATCTCTTCTGGATCTGCACCTAAATCAATGCCTAAGTGATTGATTAATTCAAACTCACCCATGGCATTACGTTTGGCAAATAGCGACATCTCGGTATACGCTGGACCACGCTGCACCAACATACCGCCAGAGCTGTTGCAAATACCGCCAATCACCGAAGCACCAACACAACTTGAGCCCAGCACTGAATGCGGCTCACGCCCTAACGGCGCAAGCTGAGACTCCAACTGCTGGAGGCTAGCCGCTGGCAAAGCAACCAGCTCTGCTGCATCATTGAGCAGATGAACACCGCCCAATCGTTGCATAGAAATCACAACGACTGCTCGATCGTACTCTCCGTACGGTGTCGAGCCTCCGGTCAACCCTGTGTTAGCAGCCTGTGCAATAATAATCACATCAGTCGCCGCACAGAGATTAATGACGCGCCATAGTGCCACAAGAGAGTCTGGTATCACAACTGCCGCGACAGCATCCGTGATAGAAGCAATCGCCCCTTGTGTATACGACTGCTGCTGGCTGGGTTTGGTCAATACATTGGTCGCGCCAACAACGGCGGATAAATCCGTTAATAAGCTTGCCAGCGAGGTGCTCAAGCGACCAGACGAGCGGTTAGCATGTGGCATCATAGACGTTCTTCCTTGAGCGACCAGCCTTTATTATGCTTAGTGTTGGTATAGTTGGTTCAATATAATTTAGATACAAGAAAGGCGAGTGAAAGTACTACAAATAGTAGACTAAGCGAGCCTGACACCGTATCTGATTTATATAGGATTAACTATATTGTTAGCTAAAGCAGGTAAACGTCATACCCATTTCAATTAAAAAGTCATCGGCTTCATCAACTTCATAGATGATGGGTTGCTTGCCCTTGATGTCTTCTTTTAAAGCGTCGAGCAATTGCTGTTTGGCTGTGATTCTGCGATAACCTGCACCAAATCCTGCTGCCAGCGGCTCAAAGTTCGGCGTCTTAATATTAACCCCGATTAGTGGCAATCCACCCTCTTCCATATAACGACGAATTTCGCCATAGCCTTGGTTGTTCCACAGCAGCACAATCAATGGCAGCTCAAGCTCGGCAGCGCAGATGAGTTCTGCGATGGTAAATTGAATACCACCGTCGCCAATCAAGCTGACCACTGGACTGTTGGAACCAATCATGGCACCAATGGCAGCAGGCAAACCATAACCTAACGTGCCAAACCCTGTTGACGAGTTAAACCATCGACGCGTCGCCAATGCCTCAAAACCAAGATTGCCGCTATAGACAGGCTGCGTTGAATCACCAACGAAGATGACGTCTTTTACTTCATTTCGAATCAATTGAAGTAGCGCATTTTGCCCAGCAAAGTCTGGTGTCATTCCTGCTAATAGTGCTTTTTTTGCCTCGTTTACTCGTGATACCGCTTGATGATTTAACGCCTGACCCTTTAAACGACTACATAGACCACTTACCGCCATTTGCGCATCGGACAATACCGCGATATCGGCTCTAAAAGGACGCTGTAATTGCTGAGCATCGCAATCGATACGAATCAGCGTGCCATTGATTTTGAACTGGCCGTTAAAGAACACATCATAATCAGTTTCACCCAGCTCAGTACCAATCGCCAACACCCAATCAGCCTCAGCAATAACGGCGCGACCTGCGTCTAATGATTGGTTGCTACCCAAACTTAATGGATGGCTAGGTGGCAGCAAACCTTTGGCATTGATGGTCAGAAACGTCGGTGCATCGATAAGCCCTGCTAGGGTTTGCGCGTCATGATCGACATCGACGCAGCCACCACCATAAAGTATCACTGGATTTTTAGCCGCTTTTAGAGATTCAACGATCAAATCTAATTGCGCAGGATTGGGCAGCGGTCTCATTACTTGAGGTGACGTTAAACCATGTGCATCAGTCGATTTTTTTGCAAAGTTATTTAAATAATCAGAGGGCTTTGCGACATGGCTGGCATCGGCAGTAATCACATCAATGGGCAGCTGGATATGCACTGGCCCTGGACGTGCGCCATTAAATAATGCAAACGCTTCAGCGATGACCTTGGGTAACGATTCAGGCTGCCAGATGGTTTTGCTCGTAAGCGCTACCTTGCTCACCATACCTTGTTGGTCATGCAATTCATGTAAGTGCCCTTCACCACTACCGGTATCTTTTACCTTGTTAACACTAGATATCACTAACATTGGGATAGAATCAGCCAGTGCTTGCGCCATGGCCGTCATGATGTTCGTCATACCCGGACCTGTGATGATAAAACACACGCCAACTTTACCAGACGCGCGGTAATAGCCATCAGCCATAAACCCAGCGCCTTGCTCGTGACGCGGTGTCACGTGGCGGATGTTGGTGTTTGGCAGACCACGATATAGCTCGACCGTATGCACACCCGGAATACCAAATACGGTCTCTACCCCATAATACTCTAGCCACTGTACGAGCAACTCACCACATGTCAGAGACGGCGTGGCGGGCGCTGAAGAAGATGTTTGAAGCGTTTGCGTCATGAGTTAATCATCCTAAAAAGTTCAATCGCGTTTAAATAAGTTGTTCAGTGTTAAACCCAAGCTGCCCTTTAATCCCTTATAAAAAGCAGCTTAATAAAAGCAGTTTGCGATTACAAATCATTCTTAATACACCGCCTTTACCTTATCGTCATAGCGCACACCCGGTAAGATACATAGCATCTCAAACAGTAAGTTTGCCGCCAATACTGAGGTGTTACCAAATGGATCATACGGCGGTGACACTTCTACTAAATCGCCACCTACCACATCAAGTCCGCGCATACCGCGAATGATTTCTATCGCTTGCGTTGAGGTCAAGCCACCGATTTCAGCAGTGCCCGTACCCGGTGCAAAAGCAGGATCAATTCCATCGATATCGAAACTTAAATAGACGGGGCCATCACCGAGCTTTTCGCGTACTTCTGCCATCAATGGTGTCAGCGACTTGTACCAGCATTCTTCGGCAGGTACCACACGAAAGCCTTGCTGGGTTGACCAATCAAACTCTTCGGCGCTATAGCCTGTACCACGTAAGCCAATCTGTACCACGCGGTTGCCATCGATTAAGTTCTCTTCGACAGCACGGCGGAACGGTGTACCATGAGCGATTTTTTCGCCAAACATCTCATCGTTGATATCTGCATGCGCATCAATATGCACCATGCCGACAGGGCCGTGTTTTTTGGCAAGCGCACGCAAGATAGGCAAGGCAATGGTATGATCGCCGCCCAACGTCAATGGGATAGCCCCATGATTCACGATTTTATCAGTATAGAATTTTTCGATGATATCAATGCTTTTTAGCAAGTTGAAAGTATTGATAGGCACGTCGCCGATATCAGCAACTTGTAAAGACTCAAAAGGCGCTGCACGAGTGGCGACATTATAGGGACGAATCATGCGTGATTCATCACGAATTTGTCGTGGACCCAATCGCGCACCGCTACGGTTTGACGCACCGATATCTAAAGGCACACCCACAAACGCCACATCTAACCCTTCTGCATCAGCTTGAGTTGGCAAGCGCATCATAGAAGCAAAGCCGCCAAATCTTGGCATATCGTTGCCGCTTAATGGTTGATTGAATTTCATAAAATCACATCCTTGTTTCAGTTTGTTTAAAATAGGCAATTTTTTATATGCTTTGACAATACCTAAATATTTGAAGTCAGACCATGGTAAAATTTAGAAGTAAACTTCTGGTTTTTCGTAGTAATTTAGATTTAACCGTTATTATCAGAAGTTTGGTATAAATTTGATGTTAGAAAAGTGATAAATAGAAGATTTATTTTGATAGACATCATAGGTACTGAGGAATAATGACCGATGCTAGATGAATTGATAAAAATAGACATCAAAACCTTGCGTAGCTTTATGGCAATCGTAGAATGTCAGGGCGTGACAGCCGCACAGTCTCGCTTAAATGTGACGACCTCTGTCATTAGTGGTCATTTGACCCATTTAGAAGATCGCTTAGGTATGACGCTTTGTCATCGTGGACGCGCAGGTTTTAAGCTGACAGAAGATGGCGCAGCGGTTTATGAAGCCTGTTTGAGTTTTACCGAAGCGGTTGCCAGCTTTCAACATCAACTGCACTATATTCGCCAATTGGATTCGGTGCGTGGCGGTCATATCCGACTGTGTCTCATTGACCAGATGCCGACATTTTTTTATGATGCCTTGCGCCAATGCTTGGCTGCTAGCTATCGTGACAATCCCCTTATTCACTTTTCTATCGATGTGCAAAGCCCTGAAAGCATGCTAGAGAAGCTGCTAAGCAACGAGAGTGATATTGGTGTGGGATATTTTGGCAGTTTTCCACCACTACTCACTTTTCAGCCAGCATTTATTGAAAAGCAGGTGGTCTGCTGTGGACGCGAGCATCGATTGTTTTATGGGTCAGAAGGGTTAACTTTTGAGGATTTGGAACAAAACTATCCATGGATAAAACGAGGCTATATTACCGATTTGAGTATCAATCATGTCCGTCCAAAAACATTGAGTGCCACCACTTATCATATGGAGGCAACTGCGCAGCTCATTTTGGCGGGCCATCATGTTGGTTACTTGCCTAATGATTTAGCCAAGCGTTATGAAGAAATGGGGCTGATGAAAATACTATTGCCCAATGAGGCCAGTTACGAGGTCAAGCATCATTGGGCTTATCGAGAAAACTTACACAAACAAGTCGCCGAGTTTTTAAGTCAAATGACGCGTCTTTTGTGAATAATGACGGCAAATAGCTACATAGCTACCCTGCTATTAATCACTCTAGATGCTTTAAACCAATGGTTCTAAGCTTCCCTTTATCATCCACTTCTTTTATGACCAACGACCATTCGTCATTGATGTCGACCGTATCACCCGATACTGGCTTTATCTCTAAGCTATCATTGATATATTCAGCGACCGTTTGATCCCACATGCTTTTGGCGCTGTCCTCAGATTTGGATTTGAGTTTATCGACAAGCGACTCAGACGCCATAATACCGGTAAAAAACGGCAAATCTCCAAGCTTCACACTTGGGGATAGCAGCCAATCGCCATAAAAATCATCCATGGCTTTATGGTCAAGGGTCGTATCATTGAAAATCTTAGCAATTTGAGTGGCGTGGTTACCTGTCATCGCATACCACACCCTATCACCGCACTTGAGCTTGGTGTTTTCATCAACAACGATAATATGCTGCCTGCGTACCAAGGCAAAGACACTGATTTCATTAGGGCTTATGCGCTTAGAGATGGCCATTGGATGACGATCAATCGCAAATGCCCCTGACTTTACTTCAAACTCATATAAAGTAATGCTTGCTTTGTCAGATACCCAGACCTCATGCTCTTCTTCTGGGTCTTTATTACTAGGAATACGCACTTTAAATAAATTTGCCATAAAAGGAATGGTTGTGCCTTGTAAAATCAAAGACAAAACCACCACGCCAAAAGCAATATCAAACAACATAAAAGCGCCATCTATCCCTGCCATCACCGGTAATATGGCAAGCGTAATAGGAACCGCACCGCGCAGACCTACCCAAGAAATAAAGCCGATTTCTCTGTCTTTAAATTTAAAAGGTTTCACACTAGTATAGACCGCAATAGGGCGAGCAATAAAGATCATAAAAGCTGCAATCGCGACGGAGTAATACCAAACATCAATCACATGCGATGGCGTCACTAATAACCCTAGTACCACAAATAATACCGCTTGTGACAACCACGCAAAGCTATCCATCACCCGCATCACATGCTCAGTTGAGCGCACTTTATGGTTACCAATTAGCACACCAGTGAGATAAATTGCCAGAAATCCACTACCGCCAATCAGATTGGTTGCGGCAAAAACTGCCAAGCCCGCAGACATGATCAAAATGGCATACATACCCTCTGCCAAGTGTATTTTTGGTAATAGCCTCGCCAATAAATAACCAAACAGTAAGCCCATGCCCAAACCAAAGCCAAGTTGCTGTAATAACAACCCTAAAAAGCCCAGTATTGTCTGTCCAGCGGGATCAACATTTAAAGCGATCAATCCTGTCACCAGCAAAATAGCCAAAGGGTCGTTCGCGCCCGATTCTAGCTCCAATGTAGCCTGTACACGATCGTTAAGCTTGACGCCACCATTACGCAGCAATGAAAACACCGCTGCTGCATCGGTTGAACCAACGATGGCCGCCATCAATAAACCAAGACGCCAATCAACATCGAGTAGCCAGGTGACGAATATACCCAGTATCATTACCGTCGCAAGTACGCCCCAAGTGGCTAAGGTAATAGCAGGCTTGAGACCCACTCGAAATGACTTAAAAGACGTGCGCAGTCCACCATCTAACAAGATACAAGCAAGAGCCGCCTGCCCAACGAAATTAGCAAGCCCGTATTGGGCGAACTCGATACCTAAAATACCATCTTCGCCTGCCAACATCCCTACGATCAAAAACAACAGCAATAGCGGAACGCCTAAGCGCGCCGATAACGTACTTGCCATAATACTGGCGAAAATTAACAATGCCCCTACGAGATAGATGATATTTAAGGTATCCATCTTTTTTTAAGCCCTATTTTTATAAATTGTAATGAATGGAGTTATCGCGATCATTCTAATTTTAGTTTGCTACAGGTAGCACCATAAAATCGCTCTTAAGAATAACATCTACGACCGAATCTATAAAAATTATCTGTAGAAATATGTACCGAATTTTATATATACCTTTGATATATTGCCCTTTGACAGAGTTTACGTTTTTTTCTAACCACAACTAAGCCTGAATGTACTGCCATGTAAGGACCAAAATCGCTGCGGCTATTGTCCAAGCGACAACGCCGAACAGTAATGCCTTATATAAGCTGACGTAACCGATGCTAAAAAACACCACAAAGGTATAAATAAGGTGCGGTATGACACCGAGCATACTAAATATTAATGCAACTTTTAAATCGGCGGGGCTACGCTCAGTACCCACAATAAAGTGACTGATTAATGTAAATGTGGGGAACAATGGCGCGAGTGCTGCCAAATAAAAAAATCTGGTTTGCGCGAATAATTGAATCGCCAATACCATTAGAGCACCAATAAGCATTTTTAACCAAATCACGACGGGGTCATCTCCTATGGAATGATAAGGGCTGGAAATAGCCCAATCCACCATGATACTAAAGTCTGCAAACCGACATAAGAGTAATAGCTGATTAATTAATCTATATGATAAAAAAGTGCAAAAAGCCCCATCTAGCAATGGTGCTAAATGGGGCTATTCATTTTTATGAAGCGAGTTTTTTATTACTCACTCAATCGTTTTTTGGCTTCAGTGCGGCACTGATATCGGCGAGTAGTGGCGGGATATCATGCTTATCAGCGATGACCTCCAACATAACCAACTTGTCTTTTACAGCCGCTGCTTGCGTAAGAGCCGCTTTTAACTCGCCTGCTGTTTCTGCTTTTAGCAGCAGACTATTATCATCGGTAGCACCAAAAGCTTTTGGCATCATCTGCCAGTCACACTTAGGAATATCATTATAGCGCTGGTTTTCACCATGAATCGCCCGCTCCACGGTATAGCCATCATTATTAATCAGTACAATCACTGGATTTATATGCTCTTGAATCATCACCGCGATTTCTTGAATGGTCAACAAAGCTGAGCCATCACCAATTAATAAAACACTGCGCTTGTTTGGCGATGCAATAGCCGCACCCAAACTTGCCGGTAGCGTATAACCAATCGAACCCCACATTGGTTGTCCATAACAAGTCACGCCTTCTGGTAAACGTACATCACTGATACCAAAATACGCCGTTCCCTGTTCTGCAAACACCAAATTATTATGGTCTAGATGATCGGCAATGATATGCCATAGATCATCTTGAAGAATAGCCTCATCGTCCTTACCATGCTGCTCATGCGGCTTGACTTCTTTACAGAATTGCTTTGGCACAATATTAATATTTGAGGTCAAGACTTCATGTAGCGTTTTTAGGGCATCTTTTAGGGCAATGGGCGCAAAGTTTTTGCCAGCAATGCTCGCGCGCTCATAATGCAAATCAACCACTGTACTTTCATCAATATCTTGGCTAAAACCTGCCGTCGTAGTATCGGTATATTGCACACCGATTTTTATTAAGCACTCACAGTTTTCGACTGCATCCTTGACCACGGGACGTGATGCCACGCCAGCATAAGTCCCTGCCCAGCGCTCACTATTCTCGTCAAGCAAAGTTTTGCCCCACGATAAAGTCGTATAAGGAATATCTGTATCGGCAATCAATGCCTTAAGCTGATTTTGCAGCCCTAAACGATGCACCATCAAATCTGCCATCAGCGTCGTGGTTTTGTTTGGCAAAAACTCTATGAGCGCTTGCTTAAAGTCTGCCAATGCTGCTTGACTGGTGATGTCTTCTTGGCTATCAACAAGCTTTGTAGTCGGTGGATAAATAGGTTGACGAGCAACATCAGGCGATAGTAACAGGTAGCCCGGGCGATGTTTTTTAAGAATTAAACGAATCACACGGTCGATTTCTGAGGCAGCATTTTCAGGGGTAAGCTGCGCTCGTGCTACCGTGACCGGCTCTACCATTTTAATAAAATGATTGAACACGCCATCACCAAGTGAGTGATGGATGCGGCGCTTTGAATCTTGTAGAGCCGTACTTGGCGCGCCCACGATATGTAGCACTGGTGCATACTCAGCAAAAGAGCCTGCGGTCGCGTTAATCGCTGACAATTCTCCCACCCCAAAGGTCGTCACCATCGCCGCAAAGCCGCGCTCACGTGCATAGCCGTCAGCTGCGTAACCTGCATTTAACTCATTGGTGTTACCCACCCAGCGCAGCTTATCAGAGGCGATAATATTGTCTAAAAAAGTTAAGTTGAAATCACCAGGTACGCCAAATATCTCTGACGCGCCTGCTTCTGCGACACGATCAAACAAATAATCAGCGATGGTATATTGTTGACTCATAGTACTTATCCTTAAGTGTTATCTTTATAAATCATAAAAATGATTAATATGGTTAAAGTCATTATAAAACTGTATTCCAGCCTATTTATAGAAAGCAAAGCTTTTGGAATATAGATTACAACAATCTGTTATATCACAGATGAAGGCTAGGATAATATGGCAATTTACTATCTTTTACTTTTTTTCATACTAACTGTTGACACGTTCAAAAAAATGCGTATAATACGCCTTCATCAACTAACGATAGTTAATTGATAATTAGCGNNGAATCTCTTTTCCCGCTCCAAATACTTAAAAAGCCTCACTTAACAGTGAGGCTTTTTTTTGTCCAATTTTCGGGGGCTATAGCGTTTTTATATACTATTAATCCATCAAACTATTAAGTTAATCTAACGAGATAAAAGTCTCAAAATCAGCACCGTGACCAAAACGTGACCATTTCGTGCCCACGCTATAAATACTGATTTTGTAATTGACCCCAACTTATTATTCCTACCTTTATAAGAAGCGATGCTAAGAAATATTTTCTTAGCATCGCTTTTCCTTTTCTACTGCTTTTTTACAATTAGGTCATAGCGTGACCAAAACGTGACCAAATCATGAAAAAGTAAGTATTAAAAATAACCCCAACCTTAATTTTATACTTTGAAATGCCTTATATATAAGGCTATACCGCTGTTTCTCTACGCATATATTTCTAGTTTTATAGGTCTTCAGGACTGGTCACCAACATCTTTATTTGGCTGATAGATAAACAAGTCACCCACCTGCACGTCTAAAAACTCACATAGCTGGTCAATAGTATTGAAATCAATTCTTGATGACTCTTCATTATATAGTTTATGAAGGGTTGATTTACTCATGCCTGTTGCTCTTACAACATCTGCTACACGCAATTTTTTCTCTGCCAAAATAACAGGGAGTTTAGACACGATCATAAAATTTACCTCTTTTCGGGTAAAAATGCTTTACATTGCAGTAAAAAGGTAATATATTACACAAATCGGTCATTAATTACCTTTAAGCGGGTAATTTCCAACTGATTCCTTCAAGATGCATTTTTACAGGTCGATAAAATAATTTTTATTCTATCACTTAATGCAAAGACTTAATAACCGAAAAGAGGTAAATATCATGAGCAATACTTATTTAACAACTGATGAGCTAGCCGAACGTATCAAGTACGATGCACGTACTATTCGCAATCAAATGAAAGACACTGTCCTAATTGAGAATATCCATTACATACGCCCGTTTGGTGGTCGCAAGATCCTATATGTATGGGAACGTATCGAAGAGGATATGTGTAAACCTGTCATGAGCGCTATCAATGGAATGGCACTTCAATAAAAATAAGGAGATTTACTATGGCTACTATGCGAGGACGGTTTGGCAAGCTGGTCGTCGATTTCCGCTACTTAGGTAAGCGCTGTCGAGAAAAGACCAGTTTAGAAGATAACCCGGCTAATCGTAAAAAATTAGCGCAAGTAATGAAGAAAATGGAAGCAGAAATTACCCTAGGCATCTTCGACTACGCTGCTTACTTTCCAAAAAGTGAACGAGCACAGGAGATGACGGCACTGGCTGATAGAGCAGAAGCTTGTATCAGTCGCAATCCGACATTTAGACAGTTTGTCGATATTTGG
>NZ_DKHR01000017.1:21912-28339 GCF_002453835.1 Psychrobacter sp. UBA6739 | reverse complement strand
CGCTCTAGTACCAAAAAAGGCGAAAGCTTGCGCGATACGCTGTGGAATCTGCAAGCCATGACGGCAGATATCTTTGTGGTACGGCATTCAGCGTCGGGCGCTGCCCATTTTATGGCAACCGAAGTAACACCAGATATTGCTATTATTAATGGCGGTGATGGCTGGCATGCGCATCCAACACAAGGGATGCTCGACATGCTCACTATTCATCGTGAAGCGCCGCGTCCATTTAAGGAGTTGTCAGTGGCTATCGTTGGCGATATCAAGCATTCGCGAGTGGCGCGCTCAGATATCAGTGCGCTACAGACCTTAGGTGTCAAAGACATCCGCGTCTGTGCGCCGCGTACCTTATTACCGAAAGGCATTGAGCGTTTTGGGGTACAAGTCTATGAAGATATGAATGAATGTGTCACGGACTGTGATGTCATTATGGGATTAAGAATACAAAACGAACGTATCGGCTCGCCGCTGCTAGCATCATCGAGTGAATATTATAAACACTACGGCATTACACCAGAGCGCATGGCGTTGGCTAAGCCGGATGCGTTGGTCATGCATCCAGGGCCGATGAACCGCGGTGTTGAGATTGCATCAAGCGTTGCTGATGGCGACCAGTCAGTGATTTTAAAACAGGTGAATAACGGCATCGCTATTCGTATGGCAGTACTGTCGTTAGCTATGGAAGGTCAGCGCGCTCACCAAGCCGCGAGTAAATAATCCTCTGCCTCGCTGTTTTATATTTATTTATCCCATTTTATTGATACGGTAATAACGCTCATGACAACTATGTTAAATACGGATGCACCGATAATTAACCATCTTCCTCAATCATTTAAAGACTCACTATCAAGTGCTGCGACAGATAAGTTGGCTTCACTCGAAGCTGGTCGTGAAGTGTGGCTACTGCCGCCTTTAGTTGATTTGTGCGCCCGCCTACGTGAACCAGGTCAACAACAACATGGCACTTTGGAATCAGAAGGACGCGCTGCTCGCGCCAATGGTTTTTTGCATGTGGTCATTCCTCCTGATACCAATCCTATCTTAGAGAACGGTTCATTATTAAAAGGCTTACGTGAGCGCGCGCTTGGTGATGGCGGCATATATTTGCATATTTTGGGTGCATTGACTGCTGGTTTAGAAGGCGAGCGTCCATCAAATATCGCTGGGCTTAAAAAAGGCGGTTGTATAGCCGTTTCTAATGCGCGCCGCCCTTTTCGCAATGACTTAGTATTGCTGCGTACACTGGAATACGCCGCGACTTTTAATATGAAAGTATTCTTTTATCCTGATGAGCCAAGTCTATCTGGTGATGGCGTGGCGCATGAAGGTTATATCGCGTCATATCATGGCTTGCAAGGGATTCCTTGGATCGCTGAAACGGTTGCCTTGTCAACGCAGTTGCTGATGGTTGAAGAAACGGGCATCGCCGCTCACTTTAGTCAACTATCCTGTAAATCTTCAATCGAATTGATGCGCTGGGCAAAAGATAAAGGCTTGCCCGTGACTTGTGATGTGGCGATGCATCAGTTGTATTTGACCGATGATAATTTAGAGGGTTTTAACGCCCAAGCCTACGTATTACCGCCCCTGCGTAGTAATACCGATCAGCAAGCCATCCGCCGTGGTCTAAAAGATGGCACCATTGACGCGATATGTAGCCATCATGAACCCTTGAACAGTACCGCCAAAAAAGCCCCATTTGCTGAGAGTACACCAGGCATCTCAAATTTTGATACCTTTATGGCGCTGGCTTGTCAGCTAGTCAATGATGAGGTGTTAACCTTAGAGCAACTTGTCGATAAAATCTGTCTCAATCCAGCGAAAATCGCTGGTATTAGTGAGCAATATGAAAAAATCGGCGGCGCAGTACTGGTGGATCCTAATTTGGAATGGCAAGTGACCGCCCAATCCATGCTGTCCAATGGTAAAAACACGCCATTCTTTAATCAGCAGTTGCAAGGCCGCGTTGTGGAGACTTTCTTTGGCTAATTTGCCTAGGCAGGATGATAGTCTGCAACCATCCTCGAAGGATAACGATCATCACTTGCACAACCAAACCATCAAGTCGTACGGTACTGCCAGTGAATCTATCAAAGCGGTGGCAATCTATGAGGTAGTTAAAGGGGTCGGTGCACTATTAGGGGCAGGGGCTTTATGGTCATGGCATACTGACCTTGAGCATTGGCTGACGACAGCGACTGCTTCTTGGCAACAGACTTTTGGACAGCTACTGGCACCGCAAGTTGACAGTGCAGTACGGATTGCTCAGCAAGCAAGTAAAAACTGGCCATTATTCTTGTTATTAATCTTTGCTTACGCCAGTTTGCGTTTCCTTGAGGCTTATGGCTTATGGCAAGATAAAACATGGGCGTATTGGTTTGGTGTGCTGGGTTATGGGGTGTTTATTCCTATTGAGCTTTACTATCTAATCGTTAGCCCATTTGATTGGTTTAAGCTTGGGATATTAGTATCAAACCTTCTTATCGTAGTCGTGGTTTATCGTAATATGAAGCGAAAGGGTCTGATATAAAAAGGGCTTATATAGCGGCTATCAAAAAAACTGAATGTGTATGAAAAAGCCAGCATAAGATACTCTCTTATGCTGGCTTTCTTTTGCTAAAATGATTGGCTTAAAACTGGTTATAAATTATGGCTTTGCTGTACTCTTATCAGTGCGAATGCTTTTGGCGACTTTGCCAATACTCAAACCTTGCACCAAGATAGAGAATATCACCACTGCATAAGTGAGTGCCAACAAGATATCGCGTTCGGTTCCCAGCGGCAGCTGCAATACTAAAGCAACCGAAATACCCCCACGTAATCCGCCCCATGTCAGCACTTTCCATGCACCAGTCGGTAAATCGAGCTGACGATGAAAGGTTTTGGTCGTCATACCTACAACGATAAAACGCGCAACTAGGGCAATGACAATCGTCAAGCCAGCGGCGATAAATAAATTACCCGAATAAGCAATCATCACTACTTCTAAACCGATGAGTACGAATAAAATAGCATTGAGAATTTCATCGATTAATTCCCAAAATAAATCAATATAATGCCGCGTTTTATCGCTCATCGCCAATGCTCGTCCGCGATTCCCAACCATCAACCCCATCATCACCATGGCGAGTGGTCCTGATAAATGCCAATGGCTGGCGAGTGCATAACCACCTATCACACCAGCAAGCGTTAACAACACTTCTTCTTGATAGCTATCGATACTTTTCAGCATGTAATACAAAATCGCCCCAAGTACTAAGCCAAAAACAATGCCGCCACCAGCTTCAACCGCTAGAGTATGCGCCACATAATTGGCGGTTGGGATATCACCACTGGATAAAATACCTAGCAGCAATACAAAGATGACGACGCCGATACCATCGTTAAATAAAGACTCACCTGCGATGACCGTTTCTATACTTTTTGGCGCGCCAGCCGATGAAAGGATGCCCATCACAGCAATGGGGTCGGTCGGTGATATTAGAGCACCGAATAGCAAACACCAAAGAAACGGCAAACCGAAACCAAGCAGCGGCAGCATAAAATAAAGCGCCGTGGCGATAAGCATCGCAGAGACGATGGTACCGACGCAAGCAAGAATGCCAATAGGCAGTTTATAACGTTTTAAACCGCTGATATTGACGTGCAGCGCCCCTGCAAATAACAGCATAGAGAGCATGCCATCTAATAAGACTTCGGTAAAATCAAGCTGCTCTAATAAGCTTACTTCATAATCAATCAGCTGATCAAATCCCAAAAATCCCAAAAATATGGCGCCAATAGATAATAAAATGGAGATAACCATCACGCCAATCGTGGTCGGTAGACCAATAAAGCGATGGTTAACGTAAGTTAATAGGGCTGTGATTGATAAGAATATCGCGCTGATTTCAAGTATGGTTAGGCTACTGGTAGGGGCCATGAAAAAATTCTCAAGTAATGATGAATGGTCTTAAGCTTAGTGCTTATAAGGATTAGAAAGTTTCTATTTCTATTTTGGTTGTTTTTTATTCTTACCTCAGCGGTATGTACCATATTATAAGTAGGAAAAAACTATCTTGATTGCGTTTGTAATGCTTGGCGAATATGGGCGTCAAACGCGCTAACATAGTCAAAATACTGATGATGAGCATCGTTGCTAAGTATAAATTGTTGGGCTTGTTGGCACATCGCGCTCAAGTCATCTATCAGCTCTTGATAGCTTAGGTTTTCTTCTCCAGCACGCTCAATCAGTTTTATCTCATGCAATAGGGTTTGCTGCTGTGCGTTATTTACGCGAGCATAACTTAGATTGACCATCGCCTGACATAGCGCTTTTAAGACCATCAAATCTGCTGCTGCATACCGACGTATCTCGCCAAGCGAGGTATTGATAAAATCAGATATTTTGGGAGTATGAGTAACTATGGCTAATATCGCCAAGCGTCGCTGTTTAACTTCGGCTTTCGATGAATCATCGTTTTGTGCCGGTGTATAGAAATGATAGGGGCTGGGCGGCTGACGACGCATCATAATACTTAAGCAACTGGTCAGTGATTGCACGCAGTTGACCGCTGTTTTTGGATCATTGATACCAGGCGATAAGGCGCGGACGGCGATTTCAGTCATTTGTCCCAAGCTATAAGCAATATCGTTAGAATGAGCCAGTCGTTGTTCGATACGTATACAGCCTGCAAAGCGTTGCCAAAAAAGCCCGTCAGGGGCACGCGGTACAACAGCTAAAGATGGCGTCGCTGTTTTTCGTCGATTATTTGGATGACCTGCTGGACGTTGGTAAAAGTAGCCGATGACGTTTTTGTCAGTGACATAATCACCAAGATTAATACGCATTTGCACCACGCCGCCATAGTCTTGTGTTAGTGTAATCAGTGATTCAAGATAGAATTGTTGGACATAACCTGAGCTTGGTGGATAAATGGGCATCGCTGACCAGTGATGAAACTGTTCAATGTCATGATGTTCTATATCGCGTTGATGCTGGATATCGCAATGATCGCGATACCAATAGTGAATATTATTAATCGCATCATTACTGGCGTTTTGAATCACATGTGAGGCTTGAATGGCATGTACCATATGCTGTACAAAGTACACCAGCAAAAGTGCGCAGATAATTGCCATAATAATGGCAAAGGTGACAGCAAGCTGTGGCACACCAAAAGCCACGTCATATTTATGGATGGATTTTAACACCAATAAACTATAACTAAAGGTGCCAATGAACGCCCCCAATACAAACTGGTTAGGTGTATCGGTTAAAAAATTGCGCAATAGCCGTGGGCCAAATTGCGAAGAGGCCATCGATAGCACGGCGATTGTAATGGAAAAGGTCGTGCCTGCTACGCCTAATACTGCGCCTGCAATCGCTGTCATGATAGCGCGCGCCGCATCGTCGTCACCGGTAAAAGCAAAGGTAATCTCTCTGACGGTTTCGCGGTCAAAGTGTTGATCGATAGTGACCAATAAAGGCGCAAGCAATATTCCAACGATGACGCAAGCCGTTGGGATAAACCAATAAGAGCCGATAAGCTGCTGCCATAGGTTTCTTAGTCGATCAGGCATATCGGTCAGTGTCTGTAGCGACCATAACTGGGCGAACTGCTTTAGTCTGTGCGTTATTGTCAGCAATGCAGAGTTAAACCAGCCACTTTCAGGGTGTCTATTCAATATTATATGCTCCACAAATGACCTAAAAAGCGACCCATTTTTTATTACTAAGCTACGATTTTGTTTGGCTAATAAAAACTCTTAAAAGTAAATTACCTTACCATATAAGCCACAAAGATTAAAAATTTAGTAAAAAAATAAGCCCCTATCATAGGAGCTTATTTTTAGCATAATGAATTCTTTTGTTAACTGACCAAGTTGTTAACCCAAGTGCTTATCGCAGTGCTTAGTTTTGCTAATACTGAAGGCTCTTCTGTATTATCTGCATTCAATGACTGTGTTTGTATATTATCCATCGTCACTGCTTGTTTTTGCAGACTATCTACGATTAATGGTAGGTTGTTACCAGCGGTTGCTAAGATAAAGCTTGGGTTTTTGGTCAGCGTCGTCCATTTCTGATTCCAGCCACCACTACAATTGTAAGTAATTAAGCTTCCGCGATTATCTACTAAGTTACCAGTACGCAAATCAAAGCATTTGCCACCTTGTTTGATTTGGTCGGCACCGTTCATCTCCCAAACTTGCGCTGGCGAGTCCAAACTACAAGCGCCTAAAACGACCCAAGAACCTTGTTCCGTTAAGCACTGATCTAATGCCATTTTGCTGTGAATTTTGCCTTTGAGATCGTAAATCCACTGTTCAGAGTCATCACCAGCACAGCCACTTGGGCCGCTAATAAAGCTATTTAACTTACCATCTTCTAAGGTTTCAACTTTAAGGCAGTTGTTGCCATTACGGATAGTAGTCACATTATCTAAAG
>NZ_DKHR01000017.1:0-21879 GCF_002453835.1 Psychrobacter sp. UBA6739 | reverse complement strand
AGGCTCTTTTTTGATTAAATCCGTACGATAGACATTGACCCAGCGGTTTAGACGATTTAGAGTTTCTTGCTGCTTCTCATAACGCTCTAATGTTTGGAGTGCTAAAGGGCTAAGCTCATCACGATACTCTTTATAAGAATCATATAATAACTGACCGTTGGCGTCTAAACTAATAGTCGAATGTTCTGCTTGAGCAAGAAGTTTCTGCTCTAAGATTGGCAATTCTATCTTTCTTAGTGCCGTATAGCCCTGTTCTTTACCAAAGGTAACCGCGGGTTTAATCGCATCACTATATTGACGAATATCAATGGTTGAGAGCTGTACTTGTGCTTCATTGGCTTTTTTACAGTACAAATCTACTTTTTTCGGGTTGTCTGCAATCGCTAAATTAACATGGAACTTATTGGCGTTACTGGTCATCCGATTAGGAGCCAACGCAATATCATTAATCGTGTTATTACTATAAGTAACGCTTAACCAGCAGCTTGCTGATTCAAGCGAGTTATGGGGTGTCGGTAGCTCAAAAACGTTGCCCCAGTTACCACGTGCTTCTGGATAAATGATGCCTTTTTGCGTGACAGGGTCATAACCGCCTAAAATGGTAAAGACTGGCACGCCTTGTAAGCGTGGTTTTAAGTAATTACCGTCGGCACTGTTATACCAAACGTTTTTGGATTCTTTCCACACTTTAGGCTGGATGACTTCCATCTTTCTGAGCTTAGCATTCCACTTCTTATAGCCAGTTGGTGAATCAGTGTCAAATACAGCCCGATCAAACGCTGGCTGTATCTTAATTTTTGTACTATAACCTGTATAATGAGTGTAACTTGAATAAGCGCCACTCTGTGATCCACCAGACATCGCATCGCGACCATAGCCATAGGTGGCTAAGAAAAGAGGTTTACCAGTGAGACCATCACCCTCGACCTGTCGTGGCCAGTCTAAGTTGCTGCGCATTTTGTTTCTGACGCCATTATAGCCCCAGCCACTATTGGCATGATGCTCGGCCCAAAAGAAATCGCCGTTCTGTTCACCAGGATAATGACCCAAGCCATAATGATGACCGATTTCATGGCTGAACTCATTACCTTGAGAGTCGATTAGGGTCAACATACCATTACCGCCGCTTAAGCCGTGGTTATATTCACCATTCTTATATTTACCGCGAGCGTGATGCGCATTGACGTTCTGGGTCAATTGCGGTTGCTCTTGACTTTGCATTGACGCACTGGTGACGCCCCAATTGGCTAAATTAATGCCAACACCAAAGGTTGATTTCGCGGTGTTTTCGCGCATATCACCAGCATAAACGCCAGCATCATTTGAGTCACTGACTGAGTCATAAATAGTGCCATTGGCGACTATTACTCGTTCGAGCTTCATGTCATCATAGCTAGCAACGGTCATTTGTGCTGCTGGAATGGTCTGGAAGTAGTCTGAACCTGCTCTTTCTGGATCGCGTAGCATATAATGACCCCAAGATTGAGGTGCATCCGTTAACATGCCCAGACGGATATTGGTCAATACCAACTCACCAGGGGCGGCAAAATCTATGTTATCTTCTGACAATTCACCGCTACGATTTTGGTCATCCACAATGCGAATTTTGAGACCACCTTGTACCTCATCCCAGTTGAGTTTGGTTGACCATGCGCGCTTACTGTAAGCAACGCGAGGACGTTGGTCAGTGTTAGTCTGATCCGTGTCTGGGATTTGAGTCGGATCGGCTAAATTGACAGTTCGTAATAAAACCCCATCTTGATAAATCTCTACAACTAGCTCATCAATGTCACCCATTTCAAGCGTAGGTGTCACTAATAACAGCGCCTCTTTTTCTGCCGTCAGGCGCGGCATGTTTTTTGCTTCGTTACCCTGTGGATCAACGGTATGATTCTGCCCAAACTGTATCATCGCTTGAAAGTCGCCAACCAAGTCTGGACGAATAGCACGAATTTCTCCCGCTCTACCATCGTGGTCAAAAAACCCTAATAAATAAAAATCAGCAATATCCTTTTTTGGTTCTGGATATTTAATAGGCGTACTTGGTTCAATTGGCGTAGCAGGAATACTCGTTATTGGTGGCTTAATAGGTGTACTTGGTTCAAGTGGCGTAGCAGGAATACTCGTTACTGGTGGTTTAACAGGCGGCGTTTCTACTGGTAGATTAACTGTTGGTGCAGGTGATGATGTGCTGCCATCACCTTCACCACAAGCAGAAAGCATAATGGATACGACACAAATGCTTAGCGCTTTTACTGGGAATGCTATTGTGTTTTTCAATTTATTGCCCTAATAAAGTTTAAGGCAATATAACAGCTGTGTTAGTATCTCGTACGACTTTTGTTCTATAGATAATAATAAGTTCTATTACAAACTCTAGTGAAAATTAATTTTTATTATTCAATATACCTCATTCATTACTAACGCTTTTCTTAATTCGTCTTTGGGTTATCTGATTCAGTAATGATTTCGTCTTTATAATTAAAGAGATTACCATTGGTTTTAATTTGAGAGTCATTCAAATCTTTAGGAATAAGAATCTCATTGTCCCGCTCATCGCATTCAATATCACTGTCTTTATCATAAGCTATTGGGTCAAAGTGTGGGGTGTCTTTGATCGGCTCATTCTTGTCTAATGCTGCAGTGGTTGCCGAGGTTTTTCTAAATAAATTTGATTGACCGCCTTTGATGCCTTTCCCATTAGAATCAGCTTTCTTACGTGGCTCACTATTGGCAAAAATAGCATTTAACGGTAGATCTAACTGTTGCTTGGCATAAGCTTCCGTATTTTCAAAACGGTTGACTAGCAAGCTAAGCCAAGGTTTTTGATCCTCTGGCCCCATCTCATCCAGCTCATCTTTGATAGGCAAGGGGTAAGGTAGCGTGCGATAAAAATCCCATAATGTCATTTTGCTCAAATCTCTCTTGAGCACATAATCATTATCTTCAGTCATGGTGATTAAATTGCTGTCTTGCAGATAATTAATATAGGTATACCATTTTGGTAGCTCTTTGCGTCCTAGCACGTTACGTAGCGCTTGTTCGCTTACCGCTTCCCCTTTTAAATGATGGGTATAAACGAGGTTTAGCATATCGAGCAAACTTAGGAGTGGGTGGCGTGGATAGACCTCTTCAGTCTCAAAAATCGTCAAGGTATAGCTAATCTCAACACCTAATAGAATTAAGTTCCAAGACAAATATATCCATAATAAGAAGATGGGCAGTGCCGCAAAAGCCCCGTAAATCGCTTCATAACTGGTGAAATTTGCCATTACTGTACCAAACAGGTGCTTCATCAGCTCGAATACGATAGCGACGAAGAGACCAGCAATGGCTGCATTTTTTGCGGGTACGCGTGCTTTTGGGATAAACCAGTACATACCAATAAAGCCTGCGACAGTGATGCCAATGGATACGGCTTGTACCCAAAAAGACCAGTCAATGCCATAACCAGCGATTTGTCGATTTAAAAAACTCAGACTTTGTACCGCGCTTGAAGCAAGAAATGCCGTACCAAGTACTAACGGTCCTAAAGTGACGATGGTCCAATAGCGCAGCATACTTTTCATACCGCCAGAGCGATTTTCTACCCGCCAGATTTGGTTAAATGCGCGCTCGATGGTTGTTAACGTCATAATGGTCGTAAAAAATAACACCATTGCCCCAATGATGGTTAGATTTGAGGATTTTTCAGCGAAGCTATTGATATACTCACTGACCTGCATGCTTGATTGTGGTAGCAAGTTACTATAAATCACTTCATATATCTGTGCTCTAACGGACGCAAGTGCGGGTACAGAAGATAGGATCATCAATAGGACGGTTAGGACGGGTACAATTGACAACATAGTCGTGTAGGTCAGCGATGCCGCTTTTTGCTGGCAATTGTCTTCAAAAAAGTGCCGAGTCAAGAATCGTAAAAATTGAAACCAGCGTTGATGTAAAAACGGGATTTTTTTTGATAAATTTTCCATATCGACCATTTAGCAGGTGTTTGAGTGACAGTAGTGTAACAAAGATATGCTGTTATCATCTGCGGTTTAATTGTGTCAAAATGCACAGCAGTAACCCCTCTAGCAGGTTATTAGCGACAATGTGTACCAAGGCTGTTTGCATGTCGGTGAATGACTGGGGCATAATATATGCCTATATTGCAGTATCTGTCACAGATTATGTATATAGTCATTCCACTATAAAATTATTACAGCGTTAACCTCGCTTGAAGTATTAAATATACATCTACACTCGGTTGCCTTGTACTAGTACTATTTTTAAATTGAATCGACTATAGCTACATAATCAATAAGGTTTTATGCTAGAGAAATAGACTGCATAGAAGCTGTTGTAGGTGATTAAAATCAACAATAACATTAATGGTTTTATGAGGAAGTATTGCTAATGAGTCAGACCGCCCCTTATGTTTTGGTGCTCTATTATTCAAATTACGGTACGACTAAGACATTGGCTTATGCTATCGCTCAAGGTATTGAGGATGCTGGTATGACAGCCCGTATCCGTACTGTACCAACGGTTGCACCAGAGACCACGTCGAGCAAGCCTGCGATACCTGATGAAGGTGACTTATATTGCACTATGGACGATCTAAAAGACTGTATGGGTTTGGCGCTTGGTAGCCCGACGCACTTCGGTAATATGGCTGCTCCCATGAAATATTTTTGGGACAATACGGTCACTATTTGGCTGGCAGGTAATTTACAGAACAAACCTGCTGCTGTATTTACTGCGACCGGCTCGATGCACGGCGGTCAAGAGACGACATTGCTGACCATGATGTTGCCGTTGATGCATCACGGCATGATTCTTGTTGGTGTGCCTTATGCTGAGCCTGCGCTTAATCGTACTCATCGTGGTGGCTCGCCTTATGGTGCCAGCCACGTGAGTGGGGCGTTACATGATCAACCCGTCTCAGCTGATGAGCGCGAGTTGGCTATCGCCCAAGGTCGCCGCTTGGCTATTAGTGCTACTGCATTGGCGCAAGCTAACTGGACTCGCTAAGCGGATTTTTATAGCATGCAAGGTCTTATATAACGCTATTAATTAGGAAGTAAATATATCTAATGGTTACAAACCGCTCCGATAGTGAGATAAGCGCACCAGCCAAAAAATCTGCCAAAGCTGCTAAACTTAAAAAGCCAATTACGCCCATTCGTCAGCGCTTGATGGTGACTTGGCTGATTTGGTTGGTTTATAGACTGCTTGGGCTACCTATTTTTATCAATGTTTTTAATCCCAGTAGTCCTGATGTCATTGGCGGTATCGCCTGGCAAGCATTATGGCTAGTGCCAGCATTTATTTTGACGCCCGCGATACTACGGGGTCGTTCGCCGTATGTGCTATTGATAGGTAGTATGCTTACCTTGGTTTATTTGGGGGCGAGTGGTGTGGTGCTGTTTACCCGCGTTTACGGCAGCAGTTGGGCAGAGATAGTGGTTTATCTGCTTGATTTTGTCTTATTACTGGCAATCAATATTTGGTTATTTATTCTACTAAAGCGTCTTCCTTCAATGAACAACGTCGTTAAGCAGCCGCGTTAGTTGATTTAGCGAAGTGTAAGACAAAAAAAGCGGCGCTCTATTTAGAGTGCCGCTTTTTTTGTACTATTTCTGCTTATTTAATAAAAAGCTTAATTTACTTTGGTTAATTCTAAATCCATCTTTTTGCCATCATTAATTTGGCTAACTTTTACTGGTAGGTAATCTAAGCTTGGTGCCAGCCAAAAACTGGTAGAACGACTATTGTCATCGTGGATACGGTCGACACGTACGGTATCAAATGTGCCAGCTGGAACGGTAATCTTGGTGTTACCAGATTTTTTGAAAGGGGTTTTCTCTATTTTGTCTTTTTTCGCCATGTAATAGTTGCCAGAGAATTTACCGTTCAATAAATCTTGGCGAATTTGCACTTCCAAACTTAAATCATCAAAAGCTTGTTGTGCCATGTTCATGGTCGTCGATTTGCCTTTATAGTTACTCACCACCTTTTTACTGCTTGGATTGAAGTCTAATTTGTGCGTGCGACCAACGCCTAATAGCTTATAAGTGGTGCTGGCTTGAGTCGGAATGACATTATTACCGTTGATGGTAAAAGTGCTGTTTTGCGAAGCGCTTGCAACACCTGCCACCCGAGCATTGACATTATATTTCCAAGTATTGCCTGATTTGTTAAGCGTGCGAGTAGCCGTACCTTTATATTTGTCCTCAACCGTAAAGCTGTAGTTGGTGCTTGAAGGTTCGATATTCTTTGCGCTGGCAAGGGTAGGTGCAGTCATACTTATCGCTCCAATCGTAGCAATACTGGCCCCAGTGGTTAGGGCGGTTAAAAACTTAGACTTGCTACGTTTAGTATTATTAGTATCGGTTGTTAATGACTTTTGATCGTTTGATAAAAAACTCATGGACATTCCTTAATCGCTATTTATGGCATTGCTTATAACTATTGTTATTTTCTCAAGGACTATAATGGTCATGTCCTGCTATCTTTTCAAGAGTGCCAGCTGTCCCTGTGGTGTTGCTATTGTAGCCAAGGTTGCTGGCATCGAGCGCGATATCATCAGGCGTCACTTGCTGTAACTTGAGTAAGCAGGAGTAAGTTAATCGGTCAGTTGTAAGTGATATGCTGTAACTTAACTAATTCAATTCGGTGTTGAAATTTAGCACTCATATGGCGGCTTTTAAAATCATGCTAAGGCCTTTAATACGGTGCAATCCAATCAAATGACTGTTCATAAACGTCATTACCAACTAAATAATCCACGATATGCAAAATTCTTGTAAATTTTTGGGCTTTACACTTGAAGCTAACTCACTTTGCCCCCACTTTTTGATACAAGCTCAAAGCTTATCTTTAGAATGCTGTTTTAGGCAGTAACGCCTATAGATATTGGTATTGAGACCATTAATTCAAATAAACCCTTACTGCAAACAACCAAATTATTGGAGACATATTGATGAATATTCGTCCTTTACATGATCGCATCGTTGTCCGCCGCATAGAAGAAGAAACAAAAACGGCTGGTGGTATCTTGCTTCCTGGTTCTGCTCAAGAAAAACCTTCACAAGGTGAAGTGCTAGCAACTGGTAACGGTCAGATTCGTGACAACGGCGAAACTCGCGCGTTAGATGTAAAAACTGGCGACAAAGTCTTGTTCGGTCAATATGCTGGTCAAACCGTGAAAGTTGACGGCGAAGAACTATTGATTATGAAAGAATCTGATGTATTGGGTGTGTTAGAAGGCTAGTCCTTTTTGAGTATCTTTATACTCAGCGCATTTTGACAACATTATTTAAAAATTATTGAAACATTTAATTGCATTCTCATACTTATAATAGTGGAGTAATTTAACATGGCAAAAGACGTAAAATTCGGCATTGATGCCCGTAAACAAATGATGGATGGCGTAAACATCCTAGCAAATGCAGTACGCGTAACCCTAGGCCCTAAAGGTCGTAACGTGGTTATCGATAAATCATTTGGCGCGCCTACCATCACTAAAGATGGTGTTTCGGTTGCTAAAGAAATCGAGCTTGAAAACAAATTCGAAAACATGGGCGCTCAATTGGTCCGTGAAGTGGCTAGCCGCACAAATGATGTCGCTGGTGATGGTACGACGACTGCGACTGTATTGGCGCAATCTATCTTGCAAGAAGGCATGAAATCAGTTGCCGCTGGCATGAACCCAATGGATCTAAAACGCGGTATCGATAAAGCGGTTCGCGCTGCTGTTGAGCAAATTCATTTGCTGGCTACACCAGCTGACGATTCAAAAGCGATTGCTCAAGTGGGCTCTATCTCTGCCAACTCAGACACCAAAATCGGTGAGCTAATTGCTCAAGCGATGGAAAAAGTCGGTAAGCAAGGCGTGATCACCGTTGAAGAAGGTTCAAGCTTCGAAGATACCTTAGAAGTTGTCGAAGGTATGCAGTTTGACCGTGGTTATATCAGCCCGTACTTTGCGAACAAGCAAGACAGCTTAACTGCTGAATTTGAAAACCCATATATCTTGTTGGTTGATAAAAAAATCAGCAATATCCGTGAAATCGTGCCATTACTTGAGCAAGTGATGCAGCAGAGCAAGCCATTGCTAATCATCGCTGAAGACGTAGAAAACGAAGCATTGGCGACATTGGTTGTCAACAACATGCGTGGCGGCTTAAAAACTTGTGCCGTTAAAGCACCAGGTTTCGGCGATCGTCGTAAAGCCATGCTTGAAGATATCGCAACGCTAACGGGCGGTACTGTGATTTCTGAAGAGATTGGTCTAAGTTTAGAGACTGCTACTTTAGAGCAATTAGGTACGGCGAAAAAAGTCACTGTTGGTAAAGAAAACACCGTTATCGTTGATGGCGCTGGTAACTCTGCTGACATCGAAAATCGCGTTGAATCTATTAAACGTCAAGTAGAAGAATCAACGTCTGACTACGATAAAGAAAAGCTTCAAGAGCGTATGGCGAAACTGGCTGGCGGCGTTGCCGTTATCAAAGTTGGCGCGGCGACTGAAACTGAAATGAAAGAGAAGAAAGACCGTGTTGATGATGCGCTACATGCGACTCGTGCAGCGGTTGAAGAAGGCGTTGTACCTGGCGGCGGTGTTGCCTTAGTTCGTGCAATGAATGCATTGTCTGAGCTACGTGGCGATAACGATGACCAAAACGCGGGTATCAATATCTTACGTCGCGCAATGGAAGCACCATTACGTCAAATCGTTACCAACGCTGGCGAAGAAGCATCAGTAGTAGTGAACGAAGTGAAGAGTGGCAGCGGTAACTATGGTTACAACGCAGCTTCTAGCGAATACGGCGATATGCTAGAGATGGGTATTCTTGATCCAGCCAAAGTAGCTCGTTCAGCGCTAGAAAATGCAGCATCTGTTGCAGGCCTAATGCTAACGACCGAAGTCATGATTACTGATTTGCCACAAGGTGATGACGGTATGGCTGGCATGGGCGGTGCTGGTGGAATGGGCGGTATGGGTGGAATGGGCGGCATGATGTAATTTATGCCTCGACTAAATTTGTACGACGTTGTTAACCTCGCTCGATGTACTATTAGTACAATCTTCACTTGGTCGCCTAGTCGTACTGCTTTAGTCAATCCATAAAGCGCTTTTCGCTAGAAGTATGATTTTGTCATAAAGTTTATTTGATCATTAGAGGCTCTGTTATCGGAAGATAGCAGGGCTTTTTTTTGCCTAATTTTTATAGCGCTACTCATTGGTATATGAGGTATTCACGGTTTTATATACATTCATTCGATAGTGCTGGATAAGTGTTTTATGCTTGGAAAGGTTGCCAATTGACAGACATAGTGAGAGCGTTGCTATTTCCCAGACTCAGTGGTGACACTCTATCTATTATTTACTCATGATCTTTGATGTATTTCTAAAAACTTCAACAAGTAAAATACCAATTAGATCAACAAAATCGATCTGACATTATCAAAAGTATTGAATATATAAAGTTTTTTTATATATGTTATTATTTAAATGTAATTAATAAATATAATCAATGGACTGATACTTTATCAAAGGACAATTGAACATGTGTTATGGCTGCCCAGCCACAAACTCTTGTGCAATTCAAGGTGATGATGATGAAAAAAATTAGGCTTGGGATTCTGGTAGAAGAGGAAACATTGCCATGGCATAAGTTCAAACCATTAAAATCTCTCGTCGATGAAGGCAAGGTTGAGGTTTGTATTGCTGTCCAACGAGATAAAAAACAAGCGTCTCACATGTCTCGTCTATCCAAAGTTATTCCTTCCATTAATCAAAAGTTATTTTCTTTTCTTTCTCGAAATAAGAGTAATACCAAGCGTTATTCTATTCATGACTTGGTGGCTAATGGTACGATGCCCATCGTAATATCAGTCGCAAATCAGGATAAGATTTATGATGAGATTGAGGATTCAGTAATTGAGAAACTTGAAGCCGCCAATCTAGATTATCTAGTCAAATTTGGTTTTCGAACCTTAGCAGGGAGAATTCTGAGTGTTTCAAAAAAAGGTATTCTGTTATTTCGTTACGGCGATGAAACCAAACAAAGGCACGGATCAGCATTGTATTGGCAGTTTGCCGAACAATGGGAGAATAGCGTAGTCACGCTACATCTGTTAAATGAGCGTCTTAATGGTGATAAAGTCGTTGGGAGAGGATATGGTTCTTTATTTTACTGGGACTATAATTTAACCGAGCATAAATTAAATGGTGTCACAGCATCGATATTGTATTGGTATTTCCATAAAAATAAAATTGGCGTCAAAAGTAGAAATTCGACGAATTCAATGCTTGACGATGCAATTTATGAAGAACCCCAGCAACTGACTGCCATACGGCATTTGATGAGTTTTTTTAAAAACTATACGATAAAGACTTTCTATAAAAGTCTTTATCACAATAACTGGAGTATTTTGATTGGTTCTATTGATCAGTCGATGCAAACATACACTGAGCTATTGCCTGAAAAAGGATGTTTTTGGGCTGACCCTTTTTATATTGAGCGAGATTCAAGGCGTTATATATTTTTTGAGAGCTTAAATTACAAAGAAGGTATCGGCCGTATAGAGTGGGTGGAACTGGATGAGCACCATCAAGTTATCAATTCTGGACCAGTCGATTTAGGTATTCGCTCTCATTTAAGCTTTCCTAATGTATTCGAGCATGAAAACGCTGTATATATGATTCCAGAAGCCGCCAAGACCAATTGTATTAACCTATTAAAAGCGACGGATTTTCCGCAGAAGTGGGAAAAAGTTCATGAGTTGGTGTCTGGGGTTCAGGCAGCAGATAGTGCCGTTATTGAGCACAATGGCTTATGGTATCTTTTTACCACGCATGGTTCAATTTCAGTTCTTACGATGGATTTAGAGTTGCATATTTATACGTCTGATAAGTTGGAGTCAGATAACTGGAGCATTCATCCCTCTGCACCTTTAAAAATTGATGTGCGTGGATCACGATTAGCAGGTGCATTATTTAAGAGAGATGGTCAGCTGTTTCGTACGGCTCAAGATGGCACTATTAGGTATGGACGTAGAGTGGCTTTGTATCTGGTAGAAGAGTTGACACCGACATCTTACAAAGAAACCTTTGTGCGTTATATCGAACCCAATTGGGAAAACGAGATCGATCGTCTTCATACCTATAACGTATATGATCAAACTGTCGTACTTGATGTCTCAAGAGATAAATTGCGTTTTACCGTATAATCATTGAGAGGCTTTACGGCAATTGGTGATAATATTCTGTCGAAAAACCCCGATAGGCTGAGCTTATCGGGGTTTATTTATACAAATTAGATTTTTTTTAAAATTACTGACTGGCTGCATCCCGACGAAAAGTCCAAGTCTTATCATCAGAAGCCTCTTCACAGTAATAATATCCCGCCAAATCAAACTGCTTTAGCTGCTCAGTATTGGTCAGCTTATTATCAGCAGCATACTTCACCATCAGTCCACGTGCTTTTTTAGCATAAAAGCTAATGACTTTGTATTGACCATTCTTTTCATCTTCAAATCGTGGTGTGATAACTTCCGCATTCAGCGCTTTCTTATTGACCACTTTGAAATATTCATTTGACGCCAGATTAATCAAAATCTTATCATCACTATCCGCCATACGTGCATTAATAATGGCAGTTACTTCCTCGCCCCAAAATTCATAAAGGTTATCACCACGTTCATTTTTCAGTTTGGTACCCATCTCTAAACGATATGGCTGAATTAAATCGAGCGGTTTCAATACGCCATATAATCCAGACAAGATACCCAGATGATTATTGACGTAAATGGCGCTGTCTTTATCCATATGATACATATCAAGTCCCGTATAAACATCGCCATCGAATAAATAACCTGCAGGTTTGGCATTGTCTAAAGTAAAGGGCTTATCGTTGCTCCAACGCCACTCTTGATTGCGCTTGGCATTGAGCTGTGCCAAATCATCAGAGATGCCCATCAGTTCTTGTAAATCAATCGGTTCTTTTGATTTTAAGTTTTTCATCAATGCTTGCGCATGTTCGATGAGCTCTGGTTGACTATAATATTTGTCTAAGTTCACTGGCACCGCATCTTTCTCATTTAAAGATTTGGCAGGGGAAAGTAAAAAATACATCGTCATTCCTTATTATAGTGAGTCAATGGGTATTCTATTTATGTATCAAGTTTTCTTATTATACGATATGCAGTATTGTATCTTGACCTACCCGTCGTTATTTCGTGTTTTTTAACGTTACCCTTAAAAAGGACAGATATTTGAGTGATATAAGCCGATAGCTTGTTAAGTCTAGCGTTTAATTGAAAAGGAAAAATTTTTAATATAACAATAAAAGTTATGCAGATGGTGTAAATGCCTAACTTTTTATTTTACTTGTGGGTCATCATTAGGCAATGAAAGTTGGCAGATGATGTCTCTATAATAAAAAGGCATGATGGCAAAGTAGTCATCATTTATTAAATTGATAGTCTTTGGTCTTAAGTGTTAACCAACCATGACCAAAGGTTTTTTCGTCCCCTGTGCTTTTTAAATGTGCGTTGAGGGTGTTAAAGGTAGTCGTGAGACGTAAGTATAGTCATTAGACGTAAGTAAGGAGACGGTATGAAAATCGGTGTAATCAGTGCAGATATCGCGAGCGAGAGCCGTATAGCGATAACCCCAGACGCAGTCAAAAAATTGCGTAAGCTTGGCTTTGAAGTCGTCATACAGTCAGGTGCAGGTCAAGCGGCATATTATGCGGATGAGTTGTATCAGGCTGCAGGTGCCGATATTGCCAGCAGCAGCGCCGAGGTCATTACACAGTCTCGAATTATTACCACCGTCAATGACTTGCCTGCTGCAGCTATTGAAGGATTAACGTCAGGTCAGATTGTCATTGGCATGCTCGACCCTTATCGTAATACTCAGATTGACACTTATGCGACCAAAGGTGTCACTGCCTTTGCGATGGAACTTTTACCTCGCACATTGTCACGCGCACAGAATATGGATGTCTTGTCATCGCAAGCCAACCTTGCTGGTTACAAAGCAGTATTGCTAGCGGCAAATGAATACTCGCGTCCTTTCCCGATGTTTATGACCTCAGCCGGTACGGTTAAGCCTGCCAAAGTGGTGATCTTGGGCGTCGGGGTTGCAGGTTTGCAGGCTATTGCGACGGCGAAGCGTTTAGGCGCTGTCGTTGAAGCCAGTGATTTACGTCCGACTGCTCGTGAGCAAGTGGAATCACTCGGTGGTAAATGGCTGGATGTGCCGATGAGTGCAGAGGAGGCTGAGACAGCTAAGTCTACAGGTGGTTATGCTTGGACGCCATCAGAGCAATATGTCAAAGATCAAGCTGCTGTCGTGGATAAAGCCTTGAGCAACGCGGATATCGTCATTACCACAGCGCAGATTCCTGGTCGTAACGCTCCTCGTCTGGTGCACGGCGCAACCCTTGCTAAAATGAAGGCGGGTTCCGTATTGATCGATATGGCTGCTGGCACAGGTGGCAACGTCGAAGGCAGCGTGCCTAACGAAACCATCACTACAGACAATGGTGTGCGTATCGTTGGTGCCGCCAACATCCCATCGATGCTCGCCGCGCAGTCTTCAGATTTGTATGCCAACAATTTGGTTAACTTTATCACCACATTAATTGCGCCTGCTAGCGATAACGCTTCAGCAAGTGACGCATCAGCTAATTTGGCACTTAAATTAGACATGGAAGACGAGATTCAGGGCGCACTGGCAGTGACACATGACAGTCAGGTACGACTAGCCAAACGCTAAGTTTTGACTGCCTTTCACTACACATTTGCCAGTAACGAATAAATTTTTAGGAGGATTAGATGATTGCCACTATTTTAGCGGCAGCGCCAGCTGGTGCGGCCATGAGTAGCACACCATTTGTAGCGATTTTTACCGTATTTGTACTCGCTATTTTTGTCGGATATTATGTCGTTTGGGGCGTCACGCCTGCATTGCACACACCATTAATGGCTGTCACCAACGCACTATCGAGTATCGTCATCGTCGGTGCCATGCTACAGACCGTCACTATTGACGGCTCTGTGTTTACACCGACCAGTTTATTAGGTGCCTTCGCGGTATTTTTAGCCAGTATCAATATCTTTGGTGGTTTTGCCGTGACTGAGCGTATGCTTGCGATGTTTAAACCGAAAGTGAAAAAAGCACCCGCTCTTGAAACTGGGACAACAGAAACTGGAGGCGACGCATGAACGACTTCTCAACAATGATTGCGGCAAATGCGGATTGGTTCTATCTAGTTGGTGCTATTCTCTTTGTCTTAACTTTACGTGGTTTATCCAGCCCTAAGACCGCTATCCGTGGTAACCGCTTTGGTATGGTGGCGATGGCGATTGCGGTCGTCACGACATTCTTCTTAGCAGAAGGCCCTGTCCTTTGGTTAATTATCGGTGCGATGATTTTGGGTGCTCTCGTCGGCATGTGGAAGGCAAAAACAGTCGCGATGACCCAAATGCCCGAAACCGTTGCCTTGATGCACTCGTTCGTCGGTTTGGCAGCGGTCGCTATTGCACTGGCAACCGTATTGCATACTGAACAGCAACATGGTGCCGTCGCTCGTGTCGAACTATTTATCGGTTGCTTCATCGGTGCGATTACTTTCTCAGCTTCGGTCTTTGCCTTTGGTAAATTGGCAGCGAAAAGCTGGGCGAAAACATTGGTTGGGGGTTGGGTAAAACCCGTCCAAGCATTATTATTCATTGCGATGATTGCTTTCGGTGGCGTGTATTTCGTCACTGACTCATTACCAGCATTTTATGCGATGGCAGTGATTGCCGTGATATTTGGTTGGATGTGGATTGCGCCAATCGGTGGCGGTGATATGCCAGTGGTTGTCTCACTATTGAACTCGTTCTCAGGTTGGGCGGCGGCAGGAATTGGTTTCACCCTCGGCAATTCGATGTTGATTATCGCGGGTTCGCTCGTCGGTTCATCAGGCGCGATTTTATCTTATATCATGTGTAAAGCCATGAACCGCTCATTACTCAACGTCTTATTTGGCGGTATGGGTACAGGAGCCGTGGCAGCAGGCGCTGATGATGGCGCACCGAAGAACTATAAGGCAGGATCAGCAGAAGATGCTGGCTTCTTGATGGCCAATGCCAGTAGTGTGGTTATTGTTCCGGGTTACGGCATGGCGCAAGGTCGTGCACAGAACGCGGTAAAAGAGCTATATGAGCTGCTAAAAGAAGAAGGCGTGAACGTGCGTTTTGCCATTCATCCAGTCGCTGGTCGTATGCCAGGTCACATGAACGTGCTATTGGCTGAAGCGGACGTACCTTATGATGATATTTTAGAGATGGATGAAATCAACTCAGACTTCGCGAGTACAGATGTTGTTTTGGTTATCGGTGCAAATGATGTGGTAAACCCTTCTGCGAAAGATGATCCAACCTCACCAATCTTTGGTATGCCGATTCTAGAAGTCACTAAAGCCCAAACGGTTATGGTCATCAAGCGCTCAATGAATACGGGTTATGCAGGGCTTGATAATAGCCTGTTCTACATGGATAAAACCATGATGATCTTTGGTGATGCCAAAAAAATGGTCGAAGAGATGGTACGTAGTATCAATGGTGCAGGTCACTAATCTCTAAAGTTAGTTTTTAAATATAAGCTTTTAAATAAAAAAGTCACTTAGGTGGCTTTTTTTACGTTAAGGTATAGCGCATTTATAGCCAGTCGCTGTTTTATATACAATAATTTATACCCAATAAGTTTACACAAAATAAGCGTTAAGAGAGTTATTTATGAATATGTTGATACGTTTTTTTATTATGGTCAGTTTGCTAAAACAACAACTTAAGCAGGAATCAATAAGCGAGCGCCTTAGTATTGAGCTCTTGATTGCACCGACGGTTCGTCACTATCGAGTATTACCGCATGACATGGGCTTTCGCGACCACTTGCCTAATTATCGTTATTTGTCTTTTATTGAGCTAAACATTACTCGCTGGCTGATGACGTGCTGTCATCAAAAAGGTATTAAGCCATTAAATTGGGTTATCGCCATGCAAGAAATGGTTTATTTAAAAGAAATTAAATTTTTAGATAAAATGACGGTGAGTAGCACTCTTACGGGCTGGGATAAAAAATACGTTTATTTTGAAACGCGCTTTTTTGTAAAAAACCAGTTGATGGGCGTTGGTATGACTAAGTTTATATTGACCAATAAAAAAGGCAAATGTGCGCCAGAGATATTGGATATGATAGGTGAGCGGTTGAATGAGGTCATTGATTCTTGGAATCAGCATCAAGTGGCGATTAAATCTGCCAAGTCTGCTGAAACGAGTAAAACAACAAGTGCGGCATAACGAACTTGTCTACAATCAATGGGCGAATTTTGGTAGGATAGCGGTTATTAAGTTGCCAATCAAATCACCAGTCAAATTGACTGCTGATTTGATGAGGTGTATAAAAATGATTAAAAGTTAAGGAGCTATCATGACCCCGCAAAAATTAAAATGGACAGACAGCTTAGATATCGCTATTGAGCTGTATGAGAAGTTTCCAGAGACCGACCCGCAGTACATCCGTTTTACTGATTTACATCGCTGGGTGACTGAGCTTGAAGGTTTTGATGATGATCCACAAAAATCAAACGAAGGTATCTTAGAAGCGATTCAGATGAATTGGATTGATGAAGCAGATTAGATTTATACCCTGAAGCGCTATTTTTAATACTATCTCAAATAGAAAACTGAATAAATATATAGGACTTACAGATCATGACTTCACAAATTAAAGAGTTACCTGAAGCAATAACTTGTAAAGGTATTAGCGTTCGTACGACCAATAACGCTGAGATTAGCGAAGACACGGCGAAACTGGGTCGTTTATGGCAAAAGTTTTACCAAAATCATGCCAGTGATCTGCCTAAAGGCGAAGACATTTATGGTGTCTATCATAACTATGAGAGCGATGATTTGGTCGGCGCTTTTGACGTGGTTGCCAGTTGGAAAGTAGCCAGTGAGCAAGAGCCATCAGACAGTGAAGATATGTCTAAGGCTGCAAACCTAGTAACAGTAGATATTCCTGCAGGAAAGTATTTGGTATTCTCTGAGCAGGGTAGAATGCCATACACGGTGATGAATGCTTGGGAAAAGGCTTGGACCTATTTTAATGATCGCAGCTGTGAACATACCCGAACTTTTGATGTCGATTTTGAGCATTATATCGGTGGTAATCTAGAGTATGGTCAAGTTGATCTCTATATTGGTATTGAGTAAAATTAGTATTGAATAAATCAGTCAAAATAATAAAAAAGCGCCAAGTCTGCTATCAGACTTGGCGCTTTCTTTGCTTACTTCAACGAATGATTAATTTAGTAGCAGGTTCTCTAAAATCCCTTCATAAATCTGCGCAAGCTTGCCTAAGTCATCGACTTCTACCTTTTCATCAACTTGGTGAATCGTCGCATTTCTTACACCAAGCTCAACGACTTGTGCACCCGTTGGTGCAATAAAGCGTCCATCAGATGTACCGCCTGATGTAGATAGTGTCGTGTCAGTATCAGTTACCTTTTTGATCGCTTTTTGACAGGCAGAAACCAATTTACCTTCAGGGGTCAAAAACGGCTGACCAGATAATTTCCAATGGATATCATAACTGGCCTTACTATTAGTAAAGTATTTGTCAAAGATAGCATGCGTTTTTGCTTTTAGCTCATCTTCAGTGGTTTCCGTTGAAAAGCGGAAGTTGAAGATAACTCTTAACGTCTCAGGAATGACGTTGGTGGCGCCTGTACCGCCATTGATATTAGAGATTTGCAGTGAAGTCGCAGGGAAGTAGTCATTGCCACTATCCCAAGTAGCGGCAGTCAGTTCTGCCAAAGCTGCCATCGTTGCATGAATAGGGTTGCAAGCTAAATGTGGATATGCAACATGACCTTGTTTGCCAGTGACCGTAAGTTCCGCACCCAATGAGCCGCGGCGACCGTTTTTAATGATATCGCCGAGCGTATCCGTGCTCGATGGTTCGCCAACCAAGCAATAGGTGATTTTTTCTTGACGTGCTTCTAAGGTTTCAATGACTTTGACCGTGCCATTAATAGACGGGCCTTCTTCATCTGAGGTGATTAAAAAAGCAATCGAACCATTGTGCTCAGGATAATTAGCGACGAAACGCTCGGCGGCGACGGTAAAAGCCGCAATCCCCGTTTTCATGTCAGCTGCACCGCGAGCCCATAGGTAACCATCAGCGATGGTTGGCGTAAATGGCGGATACGTCCAATTGCTTTCATCACCCGTAGGCACAACGTCGGTATGACCAGCAAAACAAATAACTGGATCAGTGGTACCACGGCGCGCCCATAGATTTTTGACTTCAGCGTGTTCGCCGCTTTGATCTCTATCGCCAAAATACATAAATTCGCAGTCAAACCCAGCTTGTGATAATCGTTCTGACAAGATATCTTGACAGCCATCATCATCTGGTGTCACTGAAGGGCGTTCAAGTAGCGCAATACTTAAATCTAGCGTTTGCTGCTGATGGTTTTGTTGTTGATGGATGGTTTGTGTATTAAAGTCCGACATGAATAAACCTTTTTATTATAAATTAAAATGATAAATTTTTAAGATTGGCAGCCACGATACAATACAATCAGTCGTTGCTTGTTACTTGCTAATGCGTTTTAAATATTGTCTTCAACAAAAGGCACCAAACCATCACGGCGCATCCACGTAGCGATAGAGTAACGCTGCCGCTGGGCAATTTGCACTTGATGTTTTAGGTCACTGTCAAATATCACCAATCTATTGGCGACAGGCATGACATTATGATGAACGCCATGTTTATCAATGATTTCTAGTGCGCCGCCGTCAGTTGGTTCCCATTCATCATTGAGGTAAAACACCGCAGAGATAACGCGTTCATCACGCCCAGCTGGATTGTCACTATGCCATTGATAGCCAAAACCCAGCGGATAGCAAGCATAATGCGCTTCACTGTGGCGAATACCGGCAAATAAACTGCGATTAAATAAGCTAGCAAGCGCATTGATACTTTGCAAATAATAAAACCCAGCAAAGAAATTTTCCGTAATCCAGCGGATGCGATCACCGCGAATATCACTGACACGAATCCCAGCTGTCAGCTCTGCATCACGATAGTCAATAAAACCACTCTCTGCTTGCAAGGCTAACAGCGCTTTCGTTTCAAAGACCTCATCAATAATGATCCAACCATCATCAACGAATATATCCAGTTGTGTATCAGTCAGCTTATCTTGCCAACTGATATCGAAATCAGACTGTTGTAATACGCGCTGAGTCAGTGGTTTTTGGCTTGGGTCGTCGCTATAAGGAAATAATAATGGTGGATTATCTTCTCCTATTGGATGCTCAACCACCAACTTTGTCACATCAAGATTGCTAATAATCTCTGTCATTTCGTCTCACTATGGTCAGTTAGCTAGCAATACATAGCCAATCAATGCCTTTTTACCAAAACCATCGTTATCTTTTACTCTGCCTATGCTACCATAGATGTAATTTTTCTTATTTAAACTTTTGAGATTATGAACTATAAACACGCCTACCACGCTGGTAACTTTGCTGATGTGGTTAAACACATTTTATTGGTACAACTCCTTAATCAATTGGGGCAAAAAAACAAACCTTTTTATGTGCTTGATGCTTATGGTGGTCGCGGACTGTATTCACTGAGCAGTGAAGAAGCGCGCAAGACAGGTGAGGCCAAAGGTGGTATCCAAGCGTTACTAAATGCCAATACCGACAAGGCACCCGCTGCTGTCAAAGATTATATGGAAGGCATTAAGCAAGCCCGTTTCACTTATGACAATAAAGTCTATCCTGGTTCTCCTTGGTGGGTTGCCCATCATATCGAGAAAAATCCAGATGCAGGCGTGCGCGGTGAAGCTTTTGAAGCCAAAGCTAGCGAATATGATGCGCTAAATTATCAGTTGCACAAGTTACCCATTGGTATACAGCATCGTGATGCCTTTGAAGGTATTACCGCCGTTATTCCGCCAAAAGAAAAGCGTGGTCTGATTTTTCTTGATCCGCCTTATGAGCAAGAGCACAAAGATTTTACACGCCTTATAAATTTACTCGTTGCTGCTTATAATAAATGGCCACAAGGCACTTATGCGCTTTGGTTCCCTATTAAGAACGTTGAAGCCGTTGAATTGTTTTACAAAAAACTGAAGCGTACTGAAATGCGCCGCCAGTTGGTTTGTGAGCTGAATATTTATCCAAATGATGTGGCGGTTGGTCTTAACGGTACAGGTTTACTGGTGATCAATCCACCTTGGCAATTTGATAATCATGCACGTGAGATATTACGCTTCTTACAGCCTGCATTAAAAGTGGCTGATGCTCCAGATTTAACGCCTGATAGCGCAACCAATGTACGCTGGCTAGTCGGCGAATAACCATGTTAGTGAATAACTATGCCGGCAAATAAGGATATTGAGATGACTAACGTGCAATCACCTAAAGACGAATCAAATCATCCGCCTCTAAATGATGGATTGTTACAAGACAGCGCAGCCGCCCAGCCGCCCTTTGTTGATGAGCATGATTTCAATATTCGCTTAGCGGATAATGAGAGTTATGATGGCTTGACCTTTGAAGTGATTGAAGCAGAAGTTGCTGAAGGGCAGCGAGTAGTCAGTCGCGGTGTCTATTTAGCGCCAAACCTAATTACAACCTTGTCACTGCTATCTGGCTTTTATTCGATTTTAGCCAGTACGCAAGGCGAGTTCTACAAAGCTTCTTTAGCCATCTTTTTGTCCGCTATTCTCGACGGTGCTGATGGGCGAGTGGCGCGTATGCTTAATGCGCAAAGCCCGTTTGGCGAGCAATATGATTCGCTTGCCGATATGCTGGCTTTTGGTGTTGCACCAGCGATTTTAGTTTATAGTTTTGCGCTGCAGCCGTTAGGTCGCATTGGCTTGGGCTGTGCGTTTGTCTTTACCGCCTGTGCTGCTTTCCGTTTGGCACGTTTTAACGTTCAGGTCGGTATTGTTGATAAAAAATACTTTGTCGGTTTGGCCAGTCCACTTGCTGCTATATTAGTAACGGCAGCGGTTATGGTCGCTGTCGACCATAATGAATGGATTGGTCAGTACGATACGGCGGTCATGTTCTTATTCGCCGCTTGGGTAGTGATTTGTGGTTTACTGATGGTTAGTAACGTCAAATACTATAGCTTTAAAGAGTTTGATAAAAAGAAAGTACCTTTTGTGGTTCTAATAATCGGTGTATTGGTCATGAGTATTGTCCTCTATGACATACCTGTCGGTATTTTAGCTATTGGTATTATCTATGCATTGTCGGGTATTGTTACGACGATTAAAGCAAAAGCAAATTTTTAGAATTGACTGTTCGTGTCATATTAAGGAATTTACCGTAGGATAAGTTCCTTTTTTTATGCGCTTTATATATCAAACCGGCTATCAGTGTATTCATCACGACAAAATAAAGAAGAACCACTCATTTTTAGCTAATGATTATTGATAACGACCCGTTAAAGAGGTCTACTGTGATTAAGCTCAGCCAAAATAAACATACACTACTACCCGATTAAAGCAAAAGTAGCGTAGTCATTCCGTCAATTTAGTCTAACCACCAAGTTTATTTGAATTAAGCTAAAATAGCCCTTGACTAAACATTCAAACCCTCTATAATACGCCCTCATCAAGACGAGCTGGAAGCTTTATATGTAAGATACATATAAATAACCCAATTTACTTGAAGAAACAAAACATAAAAAAGCTTGACAAATCAAATCATTATGATAAGATAGTCGGCTCGCTAGATAGCTTAACCCGTAAGGGTTTGAGGCTAAACAGCAAGAGAATTACCCTATATATCAGTTACTGG
>NZ_DKHR01000044.1:13572-23664 GCF_002453835.1 Psychrobacter sp. UBA6739 | reverse complement strand
TGTCGTTCTTGTAAAACGACCCATCAACGAGACGTTAATGGAGCAAAAAACATTCTCGCGGTCGGGCTTGGCCGTCTTTAGTAGGAATCCCCCTCCTTTGAGGGCGGGGAGGAAGTCAAAGTTTAGACTCAGCTTCAAGTGAGCACGTTTAACTACTTGGGAATCGAGAGTATGTCAAATCACCAATCAGACAACGCATCAAATAAGTCAGTCAACAAAGCGGTATTGGTCTTATTTCATAACGATTTGCGCATAGAGGACAATGAAACGTTAGTCAAAGCGGCGACATTGGCTAAAAGTAATCAAGGCAACCTGATGCTTATCTATGCTGGTTTTTTGGCTGATTGCATTGAACCGAAAGAGAGCCGTCAAGCTTACCACTTTAATGAGAGGGGCGCTGCTCGTCAGCAGTTCTTGTCTGAGAGCTTGGCTGATTTGGATCGATCGCTTCAGCGCCTTGGTAATCGATTGCTTTATCTGTCGCCAAGCTATTTATCAAAGAGTCATTTGTCACCAGATAAGGTAGAGTCTGCCTTAAACGCCTTTACTCAGTTATGCCAGCTCATTGAGCAGCAACAAGTCACAGATATCTGTGTTAGCCAAACAGCAGATTATAATCAAAATAAAGGCTATGCTGCCTTGCAGAGCAAATATCCACAGATAATATGGCACAGGCAATCAACCAATACGCTATTTGCTGATTTACCGACACAAGACCTGCCCAAAAGCTTCACCCAGTTTCGTAAAAAGGTTGAAGCAAGCCATGATTTATTGAATGCTGACGAAGAGGTGGCTGTTTCTCCTACGCCAAAGTCGCTACCGCCAATGCCTGATGCGTTGATAGGTCATAGTAAATACCTTTTTAAAACACAACCATCTGATGAGCAAGCGCTTAGTTTTAAAGGTGGTGAAACAAATGCAATGCTTCATTTAACTCACTATTTTGATTCTGCTGCGCCGCGCACTTATAAAACTACACGTAATGCACTGGATGACTGGACGCATTCCACTAAATTCTCGCCTTGGCTGGCAAATGGTTGCTTGTCTGTGAAAATACTATTGAATCGCTTACGTCATTATGAGCGTGAGATTATCGCCAATGAGTCAACGTATTGGATATGGTTTGAGCTGCTGTGGCGCGAGTATTTTTATTGGTATGCGATTGAGCATGGTAGCAATCTGTTTTTGTTTAAGGGCATTGGTCATCAATTACCAGCTACTCATTTTGACGATCAGCGTTTGCAGCAATGGCAGAATGGCAGTACGCCATATCCTATCGTCAATGCTTGCATGAATCAGCTAAAGCAAACAGGGTATATGTCCAATCGAGGCAGACAAATCGTTGCTAGCTGCTTTATTCATGAGCTGGGTTTAGACTGGCGCTACGGTGCAATCTATTTTGAGCAGCATCTTATCGATTATGATGTCGCGAGTAATTGGGGGAATTGGCAATATCTAGCGGGCGTAGGCGCTGATCCAAGAGGATGTCGGCAATTTAATCTTAGCAAGCAAACCCAGCAATACGATCCCAATGGTGAGTTCATTGATAAATGGCAAGGCCGTCATGTAAGTTAAAGCGGTTTATGGATTTTAGACCATAAATGCTGAATAGCACGTTTTAAACCGCTTAATGGTATTATCAGCGGTTGTTTTTTATGCTAATAGCAAACCGTTATAATGAGTTATAAAATTATCACTATTGTATAACTTATAACATTCATATAAAATGAATCTTTAGGTTATACTCTATTCACATGCTTCTAAGAAGACTGCCATGCAATCGATCAACTTACCCAGCAAGCCGCCCAGCTCTCCGTATCCTATTCTGAATTTGAGCTTTCGAATATTTTTTAGTGCTGCCGCGCTATTTGCCGTGATAACGATGCTGCTATGGTCTTTTGTATTTACTGGTCATACAGATATTGACGCACAAGCGCTGAATACGTTGTACTGGCACGGTCATGAGATGGTCTATGGTTATGCCTTGGCAGTTATTGCGGGATTTCTCCTCACGGCAGTGAAGACGTGGACAGGGGTAATGATGCCGCATGGTTATAAGCTGCTGGCTATATTTGGCTGTTGGCTGCTGGCACGTTTGAGCTGGGCAGGTTTTGGGCTTGGTATGACGGTTGCGGGTAGCAGTATATCGTTGTTATATGTCGCCGCAGTATTTGACTTATTGTTTATCGCCTCGATGGCATTTGTGATATGTCGAGCGGTATTACAGGTCAAGCAGTATAAGCAAATGGGCATCTTAGCGAAATTGGCATTATTGACCGTTGGCAATGGAATCTGCTACTGGGGTATTATCAATGCCGATATGAATATGACTAAAATAGGTATTTATCTAGGGTTTTATTTAATTATCGGTTTGGTGCTGACCATTGGTCGCCGCGTGGTGCCATTCTTTATTGAACGTGGTCTGAGTGTTGGAACGACGGAAGTCATCAAGTTGCGCAATAGTAAAGTACAGGATATTGCGAGTTTATTGTTTTTCTTAGCGTTTTTTATCAGTGACTTGTTTTATCCTAATCAGTATCTGCTGACTATTACGGCACTTGGCGTAGCAGTGGTTAATATCGTCCGTTTAGTAGGCTGGTATCATCGCGGTATCTGGCAAAAGCCACTGCTTTGGTCATTATATGTTGCATTTTTGGGCATGTGTTTGAGTTTTCTGCTGTATGCGCTGCAACCATGGTTGGGCTATACTCATAGTATTGCGATGCATGGGCTTGCCATTGCAGGCGTTGGTATGATGACCGTGGCGATGATGACACGGGTATCGCTTGGCCATACGGGACGCAGCATTCATCATCCGCCCAAGACGGTGAATGTTATGTATGGTTTGATGGTATTGGCATTTGTCAGTCGCGTGCTGTTGCCGCTTGCCGATATGAGTCACTATCTACTATGGATCATGATTGCCCAAGGGGCGTGGATTGCTTGCTTCGTGCTATTTTGCATCAGTTATTTGCCGATGCTGGCACGTCCTAGACCTGATGGTCTGTTTGGTTAGAGTCTGTAGAGCCGTTATAATACTATCGCCAAAAGAATAGGGGATTTATCCAAGTCTATTGACTGATTGCTGACGTTTTTAAGTAGGTTGTTTTGCAAATATTATAAGGTTTCAAGACCTTTGTTTTCCAGACACTGTTTGTTTGAAATACCGTTTGTTTGAGACACTGACTTTTCAAGACCCTCATTTTCAAAATTATAGAGTTACATTGCTAAAATTTAAGCTGATACATACTTGAGAGATTTATATAAAATAGGAGCGCAAATAAATGCGATTGACCAATTATAGCGATTATGCACTGCGCTCATTGATTTACTTGGCGGTGAGACCAGAGCCGCCATTACTCGCAAATATCAGTGATATTGCTGACAGTTATGGCATTTCTAAAAGTCATTTGACCAAAATTATTCATCAGTTGGGTCAGCTTGGTTATATAGAAAGTGTGCGTGGTAAAAATGGCGGTATACGTTTGGCTCGTGCGCCAAAAGACATCAATTTGGGTGTATTAATTAAACAAATAGAGCCGGACTTTGATTTGGTCGAATGCTTCGCGACACCCGCTAATGATAAGAGTAGTGATGGTCGACAGACTGGTTCAACAGGTTTACCTATTACACTTATTGATGAAACGACAAATAACGCTAGAGGCTGCATCATTAGCCCAGCATGCCAACTAAAAAGTGTGTTCTTTGAAGCATTGACGGCGTTTATTAACGTCCTTGAGCGCTATACCTTGGCAGATATCATCAATAACGAAGATGAGCTAGCGTCTTTATTGTTTCGTTAATAACTTTTGATGTTGATGAAGTCATTGCAAAAAAGGGAGCGACCATCTTGGTCACTCCCTTTCTTATGATTCTAATGTGAGGTTATACGGTCAATTAAGATTTTTCTAATTTTGGGCGAGCTTTATCAATGGCTTTTAATAGCGCCACTTCAAACTCACTGTCATTGAATGTTACTAAATAGGAATGTGCGGCGCAGAAATTACGCACATCGCGCCATTCATGTGCCAAATTGCTTGCCCAATCGCAATATTGCTTGCCTGCATCGGGCTCATTTTTTAGCGCTTTTTTGGTCGTTGGGTGCAGTATCAGTTCAGGTAATATCGCCTCTAATAACTTCATCGGTGGACTCATAAAGGTATCATCGACGTGCAAGCTTTGACTGGCAGGATGATAGGCTAATAGTGAGCCTGCATGAATCATCTCATTGGGTGAGATATAGTGGATGCCTTGTGACATTGAGAACTTAAGCTCAGGGTAGCGCTTGGCGACCGCATCGCTTTCAACCAAGTCATCTGTCCATTGTACTTCAGGTACTTTTTTATGGTGGCGGCTACTGCCATAAAAGGTCGCCTGCGGGAAGTCTTTTGCCATTTGTGCACAGTGCACCGTATGGAATGGGTGGACGTTCAGTACTGCTTCGACATCTTGACCATTATTGGTTAATGCCATCACCTCATCGCGTACGTCACCAGTCAATGAATAACTATCCAAAAATATAAACTTTCCTGAGTTTAACTGTATAAGTGAGCACTGAGTGCCAATGTTTAGAACACCGCCAATGCGAAAAGATCCGCGTATATTCCAAAATCCTGCCCCTAAATCATGAATTTTATCGGTCATTGAAATTATTCCTTAGTGTTTTTATTCGAGTTTTTTAATGTCTCAGCAATTTTAATAATGAATATTTCTTATCAGTAGATGACAACTTATTATAATTGATATCTTATTATGGTGAGTCATGTACCTAAAGTCTGTTATAAAAAAGATGTTGATTGTTAGGTTCAGTGTATAACGTTAAAGTCGGATATAAGCCTATATCACCCGAGGGTCATTGTCATTCATAGCTTATAATTTATAGATTATTATTTAATGAATCTGTATAATATCTCTCACTATTTAATTTGTATTTGAAGGTTGAGTCATGAGATTTTTTGGAAAAATGAGCGCATCAGCGGTTATGGCAACGATGTTATTAGCAGGTTGCTCAAGCCTAAACAATGATAACAGCGTCACTAAAATTGACACTATCCAAGCTGCTCAAACCGCACCAGTCCCACAAGTAGATTTTCGTTTCAGCACTACTGAGAATTTTGATCTTGCCAATCAAAACAAACTTTCTTGGCGTGTGTTTTATGACAAACCCTCTACAGGTGCAGATGCTACTTGGTTTGACGCTGTAAAACATGGTGATCTAGCCACGGTAAAATACATGGTTAATAATGGTCAAGACTTAGAAGTTAAGGACACAGGTAGCCTTAATCAAACGGCGTTAGGCTGGGCTGCTTTTATCGGCTATGAAGATATGGTAGATTATTTAGTCAGCAAAGGTGCTGATATCTATGCTAAAGATGACGGTGATGTGTATAACGTCATGAAATCTGCTGTACTGGGAAAAAATACCAATATTGTCAAAAAAGTACATACGTTATTGAATGAAAAAGCGCCTGTGGACTTAAATGATCAGACGGTAGAAAGTGATGGTGAAACCTTGATTATGGTTGCAGCTAGTAATAATCGCCTTGAAACTGTCAAATATTTATTGGCGCAAGGCGCTAATCCAAATCTAGTGGCAACGACCAAAGACAAAAAAATGGGCTCGTATAATCAAGGTGCCTATTCATATGCGTGTTCGCGAGATTTGGTTGATATGCAAAAGCTATTAGCCGCCAATGGTGCTGTGAATCATCGCACTGGCAAAGCGAGCTGTGAATAATTGGGTTAATGACTTTACAAAAAAGGCTACCATTTCGGTAGCTTTTTTCTATGCTCAGTGCTCCTAAGTCAGACGTTGACCAGCGGATCGTTTATAAGTGTCTAGTTTATCAGTACCTAGTTTATCAGTGCTTTTCTCATGAGCGCCTTGTTTATGAGCAGTTTTTATAGTCGTAAGCGGATATACGAGGATTGTTGCCATAATTGTCGTTACTACATAAAAACTGATCGAAGCGGGTATCGCCATTAATATAGCGATGCATCCAAGCAATACCTGGCTTGCTCAGCAATATCTCATTAAAACGATAACTTGGACAAAAATGGCTACCATTCTTTATCTCAATCTTCATTTTTGCGCCTGTAGCCTTATCATAAAAACGACTGCTGTATTTTTTATTTGAGGCAATATGGTCATTTTGGCAAGTAATGAATAAAGCAGGCGTGTTCATTTCGCCATAGTCTTTATCATGATAGGGAGTTTGCGGAATAATCGCTCGAACCGTCTGACGTTTTGTCGCTAGCTGGAGTGCGCCGCCGCCGCCCATTGACCAGCCAATAGCACCCAAGCGCGTACTATCTATCTGAGCGCCTACCGTATCGTCACGAAGCATATGATTAAGCGCGGCACTTAACTGCGCCGCACGGCTCTCTGGGTCATCATAAATGGAGTTGGTATCGATGGTAATAACAACAAATCCCCAAGATGCCAAACGCGGCCCCCACCATTTAATAGAAGATTCGTAGGACACATAACCGGGTACTACTGCGATTCCGCCTAACAAACCACAGTCGCCTGCATTGGTTGGATAATAAATGGTTCCGCCACCAAAGCCGTTGGCTAACTGATGAGGAACAGCTTTCTTAGCCACCGAAAAAGGCCCCTTATCACGCGTATCTGACAGATTATCCGCTGTAATAATACTGTCGGCGATACAGTTTGACGGCACGGCTGGTGTTGATACAGGCGATGTTATTGCAACCGCTGACGCTATCGGGGTTGATACTATTTTGGTCGATTGCTCTTTAATTATGAGCTTGTTAGTTGCGGCTACTTCGTCTAACGTAACTGCCGACGCATTTATAGAAAAAACCAGTGCACCTATAGCGACAATCCATTGCGAATAAAAAGGGTATTTGGGCATCATAGAGAGTCTGCTATAGGTGAGTTGGATTTTGCCGCAGGTTATATTTTGTGGATATAAGTTTTTATAGATCGCATTTATATATAATAGATCAAAATAATAGTAGACAGTAATCTGCTTGCTGTCAAAAATATACGTCACCTACGCAGTATATAAATCAGCAGTTTTTAGTGTTCAACAGACCCTAAGTATAAATAAGGCAATACCGATAACACACCGAAACTAGAGTATGGTATTTGGTGTGCTAAAATCATACATGACGCCTATCCCTAGCATCAGCTATTATTTCCATTATTATTTTTGTCATTATTTCAGCTATTATCGTCCTATTTCTATTACTCACGCTAGATCATCCGCGTCCAACATAGCCTGTATCCCTGTGAAAAATACCATCAGTAAATCCCAAGATAATATGCCAGAACCTCTATCTACACCAATCAATTCGACATCGTGGGTATTAAAACTCACTATCGGCTTGATTGGGATGTTTGCTTTTTTGCAAGTGTATTCTATTCAGGCCATTTTGCCCGTATTAATGGTAGACCTGTCTGCAACTGAGGTGCAAGCTGGCATGATCGTCGGTGCAACGGTGATGGCGATTGCTATTATGTCGCCATTCTTGGGCATGCTATCTGACGCTGTGGGGCGTAAATCCTTTATCGTTGGCGCGTTATTATTTTTAGCGATACCAACTGCTTTAATTGCCCAAAGTCCGAGTATTGGTTGGATGGGCATGTGGCGGTTTATGCAAGGGTTGTCTGTACCGGGCATTACCGTGGTGACGATTGCTTATATCGGTGAAGAGTTTGAGGGACGCGCTGTCACGGAACTGATGTCGTTCTATGTCTCAGGATCGGTACTTGGCGGCTTTATGGGGCGATTTTTGCTTGGGCATTTGCACGAGATTATCGGCTGGCGTGCAGGCTATTATGTGATGGCAGCGATGACCCTTATCGGTGCGCTGTGGGTCGGCAAGATGCTACCATCGTCACAGCAGTTTGTGGCCAATCCGAATTTTCGTTCCGCGATGCAGACGCTCGGTGAGCATTTAACCAATCGTTATGTGGTGACGGCTTGTCTGCTAGGAGCGTGTGTCTTATTTTCACTCGTGGGCTGTTTTACCTTTATCAATCTACATCTTGCTAAGACGCCATATGAGTTGAGTACGGGTGCGCTTGCCAATATTTTTGCCGTTTATTTGATAGGCGTTGTCATCACGCCATTGTCGACGACCTTGCTACGTCGCTTTGGTTCAGCGCGCACAGTGCGCGTGGCTGTTTTCGTTTCTATGATTGGGGTGCTGTTAACGCTAGTGACGCCGTTATGGGGCATTATTATTGGTCTTGCTATTATGTCCTCAGGTGTCTTTATCACCCAAGCTGCCACCATCAGTTATATCGCCGTCAATGTTAAAAAAGGGCGCTCATTGGCGTCTGGTTTATATTACATGGGGTATTATGCTGGAGGTACGATGGGTGCGTGGTTATGCGGCATGGCTTATGCGCGCGGGCAGTGGTCGCTCACAGTATGGCTGCTCTTATTTGTACAGATTTTGGCATTACTGGTTGCCAGTTTTGGCATGATAAAAACAAAATCACGCGCGGCTTGATGGCTGTTTTTGAGCAATTTTCATCAAGCTATTGCAGCTTAGGATGTTTACGTAAGGTTGCTTTACATAGCGTCGATTTTTTCTTACTATCGATATAGCCTGTTCAATACACCTTAATAATTCTATTAATAATGTTAGCCACTATCACTTTTTAAACAGCCAATTTTTTATAAGTAAAAGCTAAAATAACTAGAACTGCGTGCCATCAATTATCCATGATTCACCCGCATAATAACTTATCCGCATGACCAACAAGGACGTCACATCTATGTCAAATATTTACCACAGCGCCCCTTCTGCTTACGATTATCCCTTATTAGTTAAGCAACTATTGAACCGTGCCAAAACGGTGTCGCTAGAGCAAGAAATCGTTTATGCTGACAAAAAACGCCTTACCTATAAAGATTTATTCAATCGTATCAATCGCTTGGCCAATGTCTTAGCAGGTTTAAATCTAGATGCAGGTGATATAGTGGCGGTGATGGATTGGGACAGCCATCGTTATCTTGAGTCGTATTTCGCTGTACCGATGTCAGAGTATATTTTACAAACCGTTAATATCCGCCTATCGCCAGAAAAAATTCTTTATACCATCAATCACGCTAAGCCAAAAGTGCTGCTGCTTAATTCTGAGTTTGCGCCATTGGTCAAAAGCTATCAGTTTGAAAACTCTAGTATTGAGCACATTATTTGGCTAGATGATGATGGCGTGACATCTGAAGGAGTCTTCGGTGGTAATCAAAACCGCGTAGTAGGTGAGTATGAAGCGTTATTACAAGCTGCCGATAGTGAGTTTGACTTCCCAGATTTTGATGAAAATACCATTGCCACAACGTTTTATACCTCAGGCACGACGGGCGATCCAAAAGGCGTGTTCTTTAGCCACCGCCAGTTAGTATTGCATACTCTTACCGAAGCGGCGACACTAGGTATGCTGCCCGACAAGCAAGGCGTCAGCTACGGTGATGTCTATATGCCGATGACGCCGATGTTCCACGTACATGCGTGGGGCTTTCCATTTACCGCGACCATGGCTGGTCTGAAGCAAGTGTATCCGGGACGCTATGCACCAGATGTGTTAATGGATTTGATTATTAATGAAAAAGTTAGTATTACCCATTGTGTCCCAACGATTTTGCAAATGGTGCTCAAAGAAGCGCAAGATCGCGGTGCTAGCTTTAATGGTTTAAAAATGATCATCGGTGGTTCACGATTGACTGAAGGCTTGGCAAAAACAGCCATGGCACAAGGTATCGAAGTATATACTGGTTATGGTATGTCAGAGACAGCGCCCCTTATTAGCTTGACAGAATTTAGTCTCGATGAGCCTAAAATGAGTGAAGATGAAGATATCGCTCGCCGTTGTATGACTGGTAAGCCCGTACTGATGGTGGACGCTCAAATATGGAGTAGCAATAATGAGTCGGTTGGTACCGGTCAAGACAATACTGGCGAGCTGGTATTACGCGCACCTTGGCTAACGCAAAGCTATCTAAAAAATGACGATGCGGGCAAAGAGCTGTGGGAAAACGGCTATATGCACACCCAAGACATTGCTTATATACGTCCTGATGGTTATATTAGGATTACTGATCGCTTAAAAGA
>NZ_DKHR01000044.1:0-13514 GCF_002453835.1 Psychrobacter sp. UBA6739 | reverse complement strand
TGGGGTGAGCGTCCATTGGCCTTGATTGTGTTAAAACCTAATGCTCAAGACACGAGCGTTGATGATATCAAAGCCATCGCCGAGAAAGCCGTAGAGCGGGGTATTATTCCGAAATATGGTGTGCCAAGTCAATTTAAGTTCGTCAATGAGCTACCAAAGACTTCTGTTGGTAAACATGACAAAAAAGTGATGCGTGAGATGTATGCTGATCAAACTGAGGTATAGGCTTAAAGTGGCTTAACTATTGAGCAGATAACTGGCTTAATAGTTGACCTTTATTGTTAGCTCTGCTACATTTTAAACCGATACGTAGTGTATCGGTTTTTTGTTCTATTAGAGATAGCTGGCAGGGATAGCCAATCTTTACTATGACATTATTAGACAATATTACATCGTATTACCCATCATTTATGCTAAGGACAGCTATTATGAGCGAGCAAACCGCCACTTCAGTGACCAACCAATCGCCAGAGCAAGCTCAGACTTCTCAAGCGTTATCTAATACCACTCAAACTTTTGCTGAGATTTATCAGTCTTCTATTGAAAATAAAGAGCAGTTTTGGGCAGAGCAAGCAAAGCGTATCTATTGGCATAAAGACCCTGAACAAATCCTTGATGACAGCAATCTGCCGTTTGCTAAGTGGTTCGTCGGCGGCGAGACCAATCTTTGCTATAACTGTGTGGATCGCCATCTTGCAGAACGTGCAGAACAGGACGCTTTTATCTGGCTGTCATCAGAGATTAACCAAGAGTTAATAGAAACCTTTCCTGCAGTCGTCGATGCGTTTAAAGACTTGGGTAATAACGTCGAGCTTTACACGGACTATACCAAACGTCGTCTGACCTATAATGACCTATATAAAGAAGTCAATTATTTTGCCGATGTGCTACAGCGTCATGGTATTGGCAAGGGCGATCGTGTCGTCATTTACATGCCGATGATTCTAGAAGCCGCTTATGCCATGTTGGCTTGCGCTCGTATCGGTGCGGTACATTCTGTGGTATTTGGTGGATTTGCGGCTCATAACTTAGCCATTCGTATGGATGATGCCGAAGCAAAAATGGTCATCACGGTGGATGCAGGTTTGCGTGGCGGTAAAGTTATTAATTATAAAAATCTTGTCAATCAAGGGGTCGAGCAAGCAACGGTTAAGCCCGAGCATGTATTGGTCATCAATCGTGGCATTTTACCATTTGAGCCAAAAAATATTGATGTTGATTATGCAACCCAGCGCCGTATCAGCTGTGAAGCCAATGCGATTGTCGAGCCAGTTTGGCTTGAGTCAAATACGCCATCATATTTACTTTATACCTCAGGCACTACGGGTACGCCAAAAGGCGTGCAACGTGATACAGGTGGTCACGCGGTTGCGTTAACGACGTCGATGGACTATATCTACGATGGCAAGGCGGGCGAGACATTTTGGGCGATATCAGATATCGGCTGGGCGGTTGGGCATTCTTACACCATTTACGCACCATTGCTGGCGGGCATGACGAGTGTGATGTATGAAGGTCTGCCGCATCGCCCAAACCCCGGTATCTGGTGGCGAATTGTCGAAGCAAACAAGGTCAATATTTTATTCACGGCACCAACGGGTGTCCGTATGCTGAAAAAACAAGATGAGACATGGATGACACGCTATGATGTCTCCAGCGTAAAATCCTTCTTTTTGGCAGGTGAACCACTGGATGAATCGACAGCCAATTGGCTGACTAAGCATTTAGGTGTGCCAATTTTAGACCATTATTGGCAAACAGAGTCTGGCTGGCCCATTCTAAGTAACACGCCCAAATTCAATCATAAGCCGCACAAGCAAGGCTCACCCGGTTATCCCATGTATGGTTATGATGCGCATGTCATTAATGAAGAAACAGGCGAACCTTGTAAAGCTGGCGAAAAAGGACTGCTCGCGATTCGTGCACCATTGCCGCCCGGTTGTCTGACCACGGTATGGCGAAATGACGAACGCTTTATTAGCAGTTATTTTGGTCTGTTTGATGGCAAGCAATATTCAACCTCAGACTATGCCGTGACTGATGAGGAAGGTTATTTTTATATCTTAGGGCGCACTGACGATGTGATTAACGTCGCCGGTCATCGTATTGGCACGCAAGAAATTGAAGAGGCGATTAGCACGCATCCAGAAATGGCAGAATGTGCGGTTGTGGGTATTCATGATGAATTGAAAGGAGAGTTGCCGATAGCTTTTTGTGTGCTGAGAGATCATGAACAAGTCACGACCACCGAAAATCGTTTCCGTATTGAGCAGCAGGTCATCGGTGCTGTGGTCAAATCCCTCGGTGGTATCGCAAGGCCAGCGGCAATTTATTTTCCGCAAGCGCTACCAAAAACGCGCTCTGGCAAAATCTTACGTCGAGCCATTCGTGCTCTAGCAGAAGGCAACGAAACAGGAGATATGTCAACGCTTGATAATCCAACAGCGATTGAGGCGATTAAGCAGTCTATGAAAGACTACTAATACGATGGCGTATTAATTGAAAAAAGCCATCTAACGTTAATATTGAAAAAAAGCTCATGCACAATCATGGGCTTTTTTGTTTTCAATTTAAGGCGTCTCTTCATTTTTATCACTACTTAGTCGCTTTCGCTCAAACTGAAAATATACCTTACATAAAGTTTTTTTCGTTAACATAAACTCAGATAAAATTTTGACAAAGCGCTTGACCCTAAAAATGGTTTATTGGTATAGTCAATAACGATACGAAATAAATCATTTTATAAATTACGTTTGATCGATAAAAGCTCATCATTTTTTCTCTCTTTTTGAATATTAAGACACCGTTAAAGGGTAGTCTCGCAAACAAGATAAGGATATCTTATGCACCACGTCAAGCAGCTCATCAATGGTCAATTTGTTGATTCTAATACCAGCGAATGGATTGATATCACCGATCCTGCCACGCAAGAAGTCATTGCTAAAGTTCCGCAAACTACTGACGATGAAATAAATCAAGCGGTCGCTGCTGCTCAAGCCGCTTTTCAAACGTGGCGCAAAACACCGATTACCACTCGTGCGCGTATCTTTTTAAAGTATCAGGCGCTGATTCGCGACCATATGGATGAATTAGCAGAGATCTTGACCGCAGAGCAGGGCAAGACTATTGCTGATGCACGCGGTGATGTGTTCCGTGGTTTAGAAGTGGTTGAGCATGCTGCTGGTATTGCCAATTTACAAATAGGCGACTTCGTTGAAAACGTCGCTTCAGGCGTCGATACTTACAGTATTTGGCAGCCACTTGGTGTCTGTGCAGGCATCACGCCATTTAACTTTCCAGCGATGATTCCACTGTGGATGTTCCCAATGGCGATTGCGACGGGCAATACTTTTATCCTAAAACCATCTGAACAAGATCCGATGGTGACCATGCGTTTGGTTGAACTGGCAATAGAAGCGGGCGTACCTGAAGGCGTGCTAAATGTCGTACATGGCGGCAAGGCGACCGTTGATGCCATTTGTGACCACCCAGATATTAAGGCTGTCTCATTTGTTGGTTCGACCAATGTCGGCAAACACGTTTATGAGCGTGCCAGTCAGTCAGGTAAGCGCGCACAGTGTATGATGGGCGCAAAAAACCATGGCGTTATCTTGCCGGATGCCAATAAAGAGCAAACGCTGAATCAGCTAGCAGGTGCTGCCTTTGGTGCTGCTGGTCAACGTTGTATGGCGCTATCGGTTGTAGTATTGGTCGGTGCTGCAGGTGAGTGGATTGATGATATCAAGGCCAAAGCAGAAGGTTTAATCGTCTCAGCTGGTAAGCATGATAAAGATTTGGGTCCCCTTATTTCTCCTGCCGCAAAAGCGCGTGTTGAGCATTTGATTGGCACAGGGGTAGAAGAAGGGGCGAGCTTGATACTTGATGGTCGCGGTATTACGGTTGAGGGCTATGAGAAGGGTAACTTCGTAGGACCGACTATCTTTGATAATGTTACTGCGGATATGCAAATCTATAAAGAAGAAATCTTTGGACCAGTCCTGTGTATCATGCGTGCCAATAGCTTAGATGAAGCGATTGAGCTACTCAATGCCAATCCGCATGGTAATGGTACGGCTATCTTTACTCAATCAGGGGCTGCGGCGCATAAATTCCAACAAGATATCCAAGTCGGTCAAATTGGTATTAACTTGCCGATTCCTGTGCCACTACCAATGTTCTCGTTTTCAGGCTCACGCGCTAGTAAGCTTGGTGATTTGGGTCCTTATGGTAAGCAGGCGGTGCAATTTTATACCCAAACCAAGACGGTTACGGCGCGCTGGTTTGATGATGAAGCAAGTCGCGGTGTTAATACGACTATTTCAATTTAACGCTGAATCACCTATATTTGCATTGACGCTTTAATACACTCTATTCAGCACAAGGATGACCCCATGGATTTTTCATTGACCGATGACCAAATTGCCTTTCGCCAAACTGCTAGACAGTTTGCACAAAAAGAGCTAAAGCCCAATGCCGCTGAATGGGATCGCACCTCACACTTCCCAATTGATGTGATTAAAAAATCAGGCGAGCTCGGCTTTTTAGGGTTATATACCAATCCTGACTATGATGGTTTGGGTCTGCCGCGTCTAGATTCTGCGATGGTGTTTGAGGAGCTGGCATGGGGTGATACGGCTATTGCTGCTTATATGAGCATTCATAACATGGCTGGCTGGATGATTGGCGAGTTTGGCAGTGATGCATTGTGCAAAAAATATTTGCCAAATATGGTTAGTGGTGAATGGCTGGGCAGTTATTGTCTGACAGAACCTAATGCCGGTTCTGATGCCGCATCACTGCGTACCAAAGCCGATAAGCAAGGTGATCATTACCTGCTTACAGGTGAAAAAACCTTTATCTCAGGCGCAGGCTCAACCGATGTGTTAGTGGTTATGGCACGTACGGGCGCTACAGGTCCAAAGGGGATTTCAGCATTCGTCGTTGATGCAGACAGTGCTGGTATCGAATACGGCAAAAACGAGCATAAAATGGGCTGGAAAGCACAGCCGACACGGACGATTAGCTTTAAAGACGTCAAAGTGCCAGTAGAAAACCTCATTGGCGAGGAAGGCCAAGGTTTTCGTATTGCCATGAAAGGGCTAGATGGCGGGCGGATTAATATTGGTGTCTGTGCAGTAGGTACTGCGCAAGCGGCGCTTGAGACAGCGACCAATTATGTACAAGAGCGCAGTCAGTTTGGCAGTCCGATTGCTAGCTTACAGTCAGTACAGTTTAAGCTTGCCGATATGCTGACCCAAACCATTACCGCAAGGCAAATGCTTTATTTAGCGGCGAGCAAAGTCGATAATAACGATGTTCAAGCCTCTACTTATTGTGCGATGGCAAAGCGTTTGTCTACTGACTTGTGTTTTGATGTCGCCAACGAAGCCTTACAGCTGCATGGTGGTTACGGCTATCTCAATGAGTATCCGCTTGAGCGTCATGTGCGAGATTTGCGTGTGCATCAAATTTTAGAAGGTACCAATGAGATTATGCGCGTGATTGTCTCGCGTCAGCTCTTACAAGATGATGCGTTAAGTCAGCTGCGTTAACCACTTTATATAAATAGATAGTTTGCCTATTCGAATGTATGGATAAAACAATTTTATAAAAAATTATAACAAGGATATTTCATGACGGATTATACCAACTTAAAACTATCGATTGATGGTCATACTGCAACGCTAACATTGAACAACCCACCTGCTCATACGTGGACGATGGGCAGTCTACAGGCGCTTAAGCAGCTGGTCACTGATCTCAATACCAATGATGATGTTTATGCGTTAATCGTCCATGGCGATGGCGAGAAGTTCTTTTCAGCGGGCGCTGATTTAAATAATTTTGCAGATGGCGATAAAGGTCGTGCGATCAGTATGGCGATAGCCTTTGGTGAAGCGTTTGAGGCACTGTCAGCCTATCGCGGTGTCAGTATCGCGGTTATCAATGGTTATGCGATGGGTGGTGGTCTTGAGTGCGCACTCGCTTGTGATATCCGTATCGCAGAAGCGCATGCGCAAATGGCATTGCCTGAGACTGGTGTGGGCTTATTGCCGTGTGCTGGTGGTACGCAAAATCTAACAGCTTTAGTAGGTGAAGGCTGGGCAAAGCGTATGATATTATGCGGTGAGCGTGTCGATGCCCAGACTGCACTACGCATTGGCTTAGTCGAAGAAGTTGCTATAAAAGGTGACGGTTTATTAGCAGCACAAGCACTAGCACAAAAAGTCGCTAAACAATCACCAGTTGCGGTCAGTTATTCCAAAACACTTATTCAAGCTGCTAGAAATACGCCACCTGCACAAAACCTTATCCATGAGCGTGAAGCCTTTGTTAAATTATTTGATACCAAAGATCAGCGTGAAGGCGTGCAAGCGTTCTTAGAGAAGCGCAAACCCACTTGGCAAAATAAATAAACGCCATAAAATCAAACTTAATGATACTATTTTTCTTTTAATATTTGTAGGTCACTTTTATGACAACAGCTATAGAAGGCACACCAGACGCGCCGGTATTATTCAACACTGAAGCGACAGATTGTGGTCATTTAATTGGGATAATGACGTTAAATATGCCAAAGTCTCTTAATGCGCTTAGCGTTGAGATGTGTCAATTGTTATCGCAGCAACTAGAGCAGTGGCAAGGTGATGAGCAAGTGGTGGCATTGCTATTAAAAGGCGCAGGCGATAAGGCGTTTTGTGCTGGCGGTGATATTCGTAAGCTTTATGACAGTATGTCTAGTGATGCACCGCTACCGAATCCTTACGCGACAGAATTTTTTGGTCATGAATATCGTCTTTATCGGCAGATGCACTTTTATTCTAAACCATTAATACTCTGGGGTGACGGTATTATCATGGGTGGCGGCATGGGCTTGATGGCAGGTTGTAGTCACCGCTTGGTCACAGAGCGCACGAGATTTGCCATGCCAGAAGTGACTATTGGGCTGTTCCCTGATGCTTCTGGCAGTTGGTTTTTGCAGCGTATGCCAGCTAAGACGGGCTTGTTCTTAGGGTTGACGGGCGCGATGTGTAATGGCAATGATGCGCTATTAGCCAATCTTGCAGAGTATCCCGTCGCCAGTAGTGACTATGATGCCGTCATACAAAGTTTAAAACAGAGTGATTGGCAGGTTGCCGCTAGTCGTACCGATAAATGCGATAACAATAGTGCTCATAGTATCGTTAGCCGTGTGCTTGCAGCGCAACCAATTGCCGAGTTGCCTGCTAGTAAATTGGCAATCCATTGGCAATCTATTCAGCAGTTGATGAACAGCGGCGGACTGGGTGATATCGATGCTTTATTACAAAGTGATGCGGCACTCGCAAAAATAGATACAGAGTTTGCCAATGATAGCTGGACGCAGCGAGCAATAGATACTTATCGCCATGGCTGTCCAGTTACCGCTGCTTTAACTTATGCGCTTTATTATAAAGTCACTGACTTATCACTAGAGCAAGTTCTGTATTTAGAAGCCAATGTAGCCGTACATTGTGCCGCCAATCCTGACTTTAAAGAAGGGGTACGTGCGCTGCTCATTGATAAAGATCGTAATCCACAGTGGTCACGCTCACTAGCAGACTGCTTGAGTAGCGAAGGGCAGGCGTACATACAGCAGCACTTTGTGAATCCTTATGCTAAAGATGAGCATCCGTTAGGCGATTGGTTGGGTGATGAGGCTTTAGGCAGTCAGTCTGTGCGTTAAAAATTGAATTTATCAATTCAATATAGACATCAAATTAAAATTACACTCCATTAAATAGTTTACAGCTATATGTGTAGCAACGCCTGCGCGCATGATTAATACTAACCATCAAGGAATGATGAGATGAATACAAAGGATGTAAATGCCACCGATAACGATACTACTAAGCCAAATATTGCTTTTATTGGGCTTGGTAATATGGGCGCACCAATGGCAGAGAACTTGTTAAAAGCAGGTTACCCGCTCTCGGTTTATGATTTATCCGCAGAAGCAACTGAGCGCTTGCAGCAAGCAGGTGCCAGTGTAGCAGACAGTCCTAAAGATGCTGCACGTCATGCACAGGTCGTTATCAGTATGTTGCCTGCTGGCAAGCACGTCCATTCTGTCTATTTAGGAGATAATGGCGCTGACGGTCTACTTGCAGAGTTACCACAGGGCACATTGGTGATTGACAGCAGTACCATTGCAGCGGCTGATGCAAGGTTGGTGGCAGAGGCGGCAAGTAAGCTTGGCATAGACTTCTTAGATGCCCCAGTCTCTGGTGGTACGGGCGGTGCTATCGCTGGTACGTTAACCTTTATAGTCGGTGGCAGCACTGATGCCTTTGCCAAAGCTGAGCCGATACTGGCTGTGATGGGTAAAAATATCTTTCATGCAGGCGAGCATGGCGCAGGACAAGTGGCAAAAATTTGCAACAATATGCTGTTAGGTATTTTGATGGCAGGGACGGCAGAGGCGATTAATCTAGGCGTCAAGAACGGCTTAGACCCCAAAGTGCTATCAGATATTATGCTGCAAAGCTCAGGGCGTAACTGGACACTAGAAGTCTATAACCCTTATCCGAAAGTCATGGAAAACGTTCCTTCTAGCAATGGCTATCAAGGCGGATTTATGAGTAAGCTCATGCAAAAGGATCTTAACCTTGCCATGCAGACCGCTGAAGATACTCATGTAGAGACGCCGATGGGCGCTAAAGCGACTGAGCTTTATGCTGCACATACTGTCGAGAATGGTGATAGAGATTTCTCAAGCATTATGGCGCGACACGACAGCTCTGTATTGACTTAAATTATCAAAGTACCTATGAAAAAGGTCTGCATTAGTATCTTAATGCAGACCTTTTTTTTGCTTATATTGCATCATCTAGCTGGGTAGGTCATAGACGAGAGACTGAATATCTTTCGCTGCTTTTTGCAGTCGTGGGACATGGGTTAAGAGATCATCTAAAGACACTCTTATGGTCGGTGCATGAAGATACAGCGAGGCAAGGTAGCGCGACTTTCTATCCCGTATCGGTACGGCGATTGCCACCATCTCAGAGATAAACTCTTCATTATCGATACCAATACCTGTTTCAGCGATACGATCAAGCTCAGCGTTTAGCGCATCGATATCGGTAATCGTATTTTTGGTAAACTTATCCAATGACAGGTTTTGCAGTATTTTGTCGCGGCTTGTGCGCGGCAACTGACTTAAATACAGCTTGCCAGTCGCTGTACACCACATGGGCGACTTTGCGCCCACTGGCAAATAAATCTGTATCGGCAATGTCGTATTTGCACGGTTGGTATAGATCATGTTCATCTGATAAGGCACACCGATCCCGCAGGTCTCTTTTAGCTCATCAACCAGCTTTTGCAAAATCATTTGTCGCTCATTAAAGAACAATCGCTGCTGCCAAAGCTCAACACCCAAGTTTCGTACTCGCTTGCCCGGTATAATACCGCCGCCAATATCCACAGTCACGAATCCTTCATCGAGCAGATTTTGAATCAATCGATGAATGGTCGGCTTTGGAATATCAAGCTCTTGCGATAGCTCAAGTGGCGAGAGCGGTTTTGAGGCATAAGACACCGCCTCGATAATCTCTAACACACGGGTAATCGACGATACTTTAGGCATATGAGTGGCTCAATAAGAATAAAAAGAATACAGTAGGAAATACAACAAGGCATTAACAGATAAAAGTAAATACGCAGCCTTGCGACAAATTTTCCTATTCTCTAATTTAGCATAATATCAAGCTTAGACAAGATCTAGTTACTTTATATGCCAATACTAAATGCATCCATACTAACGTCACACAGTCATACGACATTGAAATTTATACTAATGCTTTATTTTTCTGAAAAGTTTTCTAAAAGCAATAATTACTACACCAACTCACAAAATACAACAAACTGTAGTAATAAGCTATATAACTGTCATTGAGTTAAATAAATGGGTAGGTCATTATAATGACATATTTTGTAATATCCTTACATGAAGATTAAGCTAACCAATATTCATGTTTGCGCTGTTGAGTTACTTTAAGAGTATTGTGTAACAGAAAGTCGAAGTTTTGCGGATTGGTGTAGTAATTATTACAATATCTATGCAATCTTTACATAACGGCAAATAAAAAGCGCTCCTAGAGGGGTGACTTTTCCGGCCAAAATTGTTTTAATCTGCTCAACAAAATGATCGATTTAAAAAAAGCTAAATTGTCATTTTTTATGGGCGACTTATTCCACACTTTAGGAGAGTATTTATGAGACTTATTAAATTAACAGCAATTTCTGCTGCCGTTTTAGCGTCAACTGCTGCACTAGCTGCTGAACCTGTTATCGTTGTTGATGGTAACGATGCAGTTGTGTATGAAGCTGAGCCTGTTGCTGTTGCATATGAAGCTGAGCCTGTTGCTTATGCATACAATGCTGACGCTGGTATCGTTCGCAACACTACTGGTGCTGTTGTTGGTAGTACTAAGACTTTCTTCCAAACTGCTATCAACCCAGCTTCTGTTAGCGCTGAAGTTGGTACACTAGGTTATGGTGCTAACATCGGTTGGTCACTAAATGAGAAAACTGAATTACAAGCTGGTTGGGCAGGTGGCGATGTTGCTGACCTATTCGGCGGTGACTTTGACGCAAACGACGTAAACTATGACGTTGATTCTGACTTCAGCAACCCATACCTAGGTGTGCAATTACGTCCTACTGGTAACTGGTTTACAATGGGTGCTGGTATCATCGTACCTGACAACGACATCGACGTAACTGCTAATCCAGATGGCGGCGTATACAAAATTAACGATAGAACGTTTGTTGCTGATGGCGAAAACGGTGTAGGTTCTTTACAAGGTACTATGGAACATCGTAACAAACTAGCACCTTATGGTACTATCGGTTTCCGTCCTAACATCGGTAACAACTGGGGTGTATTCGGCGAAATCGGCGCAGCCTATATGGGTAAAACTAACGCGACTGTAAATGCAGTTGACCCAGAAAGAAATGTGAATATTGATAATGGTGTTACTCCAGGTGGTGTAGATTCAGGCTTAAATGCTGGTCAAGTTGCTAAACTTGCTGAGCGTGAGCTTGAAGATAAAGACTATCTTGAGTGGATGCCAATTGTTAAGCTTGGTGCAACTTACCGTTTCTAATCTAATCACAGTTTAAGTACTGTTATTAGAAGAAGAGCAAGAAAAAACGATCCTTTTTAGGGTCGTTTTTTTTGTCTGTGAAAGGGTAGTTGTTAGAATGAATAACAGGTGTAAATGGTCTAGAAGATAACGATGGTTTGTTGCGCTGACAATACCGCGATACGGTAATCGGACTTAATGTCTGCTATGACCATTAAAGATGAGGGTTCTTTAATAGCATGAATCAAATCAGCAATCAGGTAGGAATAATCTACTCCTAACCCTTGTGCCAGTTTGTATTGATGAATTTTGATAAAACTTTCTTTTATTTGCCACAGTAATTTAGCGATAATCTTACGCTGAAGTGGGGATAATGCTTGTAAAGCAGCCATTTCATGCTCAGAATAAAACCGCTGCGCTACGTGCCATGCTACATGATTGGTTTCAATATCAATACCAATGGGACGGTGACGACTAATGACCACGGTTACTTTACTGTTCAATGATGTATTGATTGTCTGAACGGTATTTTGATTAATATCATGATTCTTGCTGCCTGTATGACTAAAGCATACGTAATATTCACTGCTGCTAAGCCGATACGGGAAATTTGACTCATCCAGAGTATCGCGCAACTTTAGCTCACTCAGTAACTGTTGTAGCAATAATCGAACGCCTTTGCGTTGTAATTGACGTTGACGCTGCGCCATTTCACGTGTTGATAAACTTACTGGTGACAGGCGATAATGCCAATTAAGCTCATAAATTTTCTGAAAATCTACTTGCGATATATTGTTAGCGGATGACAACAGTAATTCATCCCACAGTCTTTTGAAGTTGAGGAATGAACGCTCGCTTACTTGTGCAGTGGCGCACCACGTTGCAGGATCGAGCTGGGTATATTGGACATGGGTCAGGTTTAAGATAGAGCTTGGCATCATTGATTATGTCTATTGGATTCGTTCGCTTAGTAATATGCAAAAAGCCCAGCGATATATTATTGCTGGGCTTTCAATTATAAAATATATTGAGCTTTATCGACTGTGATTGGTTTTACTGGTTTTAGTAAGACAGTTCAGCACGGCGATTTAGTGCATAAGCTTCTTCAGTATTACCAGCCGCAGCAGGGCGCTCTTCACCATAGCTGATGATGCGGATATTGTTTACTGCGACGCCTTGAGTAGCAAGGTAATCACGTGCTGCTGCAGCACGGCGCTCACCTAGTGCCATGTTGTATTCACGGCTACCACGATCATCAGTATTACCTGCGATAACAACGCTGGCTGCTGGATTTGAGTTGAGCAAGCTGGCATGTTGATTAAGAATGCTTGCTGCTTGTGAAGTAATTTCGCTGCTATCAAAAGCAAAGTAAACAACTGCCTGTAGGTTTTCTGCGCCCATAATAACCGCGCTTGAGTTATCTACGATGACTGCGCCAGTGTATCCAACTTGACCACCTGGGATACCTAGCGGGGCAACCACGACTTCCGAAGTAGCACGTTTGGTCGCACAACCTGTGGTTAGTGCCACAGCGCTTGATAATACAGCGAGGGCTGCGATCTTAGAAAAACTGGTTGACATAATGAGCTCCTAAAATTTTAATTAATTAAAATTGTTTTTTTTGAACTGCTTACGATAAAACTTAGGCAATTGCTATCTATCATATACTAAATGTTACTTTATGTAAGTAGTATTACTGTAAATAATGCTAGAATTTACAGATAGATATGAGATCCACTACCAGCGGTGCTTGCCCCAATTTTCAGGATTGGCCCAATAATCCGCATTTAACCAATTTGGCAGCTGTTTATAATCATATAAATTGAACTGCCAAAGTCTAGCGGACGCTGATGACTTTGCCGATAAAGGCTGCTCTGTCTGGTCAGTAGTATTCATCTCTAAAGTTGGCTCATTCAAGATATCAAAGGGGGTAAAGCCATAAGCTTTTAGATCTAGGGTGTCATCAAGTGCGATGAGTAGGTGTGCCGCATAAAGATCTCGATAGCGCATGAGCAGCGGAATATACTGCTGCAGCAACTCTGGTGAAAGTGTGGGCAACCAAAAACAGGCGAGCTCATAACGTTCAGGCAATTGTCGTTGATTGAGCTCTAATAATGTCGATATTTGTGGTGAGCGGGTATTTTTTAGCAGTGTCTTTAATGCTAACCGCGCATTTTGATCTGGGACGACCCACAGCAACTCAGTGTCATTATTAGTAGACTCAATCGTTGTGGATACGTTCGCTTGTATGGTTAGTGAGGGCAAAAGAGCCTCAACGTAATCTATCAGTAATGGTAACGTAATGTCTGAGCGACTGGTAGTTTGCTTTATCATATAATAGGCCGTTTATCGAGTATTGGTCATCAGTGACCCTATTAAATCATTTGGTGGTGTTCTAAAAAGTAT
>NZ_DKHR01000056.1:0-32046 GCF_002453835.1 Psychrobacter sp. UBA6739 | reverse complement strand
TCCGAAATTAGTTGACCACTACACTTTAACTCAAGACGCTCAGACCGTACCGCACCCAAATCAATCTCCGCCTCTTCCTCAAAGGTATCGACATAGCGTGGAATATTTAGATTAAAGTCATTTTCTTTAATTTCATCAAAGCTCGCTAGATACGCGTACTTATCGACGCTTGAACGCGCTTTATAGGTTTCGATGACTTTGGCAATATTGGCATCAGTGAGCTGGTTTTGATTTTTACCTGATTTAAACTCATTGCTGGCATCAATAAATAACACCGTGTCATCAGTTTTATTCTTTTTAAAGATGAGAATTGCGGCTGGAATACCCGTTCCAAAGAACAGCTTTTCAGGCAGACCAATCACCGTATCGAGCAGGTTCTCTTCGATGAGTTGCTGACGGATTTTGCCTTCACTGGACGCACGGAACAGAACGCCATGCGGTACGACCACGCCCATTCGGCCGCCTTGTTTTGATGAAGAGGCAGGTTTTAGCGTCTCAATCATATGACTGATAAAGGCATAATCGCCTTTGGTCTTGGGCGGTACACCGCGATGGAAGCGACCATAGGGATCGCTGCTGGCATCTTCATGACCCCATTTATCCAGTGAGAACGGTGGGTTGGCAGTGACCACATCGAACTGCAATAACTGACCGTCTTTATCGAGGAGCAGCGGATTACGAATGGTATCGCCCCACTCGATACGGTGGTTGTCCTCACCATGCAAAAACATATTCATCTTGGCCAGTGCCCACGTCGAGCCAATGGCTTCTTGACCGTATAGCGCATACTTCTTAGAATTTGAGTTTTTGCGTACCATCGCCCCGCACTTAATGAGTAGCGACCCTGAACCACAAGCAGGATCACATATCTCATCACCTTCGACAGGCTCAAGGATAGTCGCTAGTAAATTCGACACTTCGGGCGGTGTATAGAACTCACCAGCCGTCGCTCCACTACTGGCGGCAAAGTGCTTGATTAAATATTCGTAAGCATTACCAATCACATCTAGGCTACCGACCCGCTCGGCACTTAGATTGAGAATATCTTTACCAAAGTCTTCTAATAAATGACGCAGTAATTCGTTCTTTTGTTTTTCTTGACCCAATTTATCGGTGTTAAAGCTGATATCTTGGAAGACGTTTTTAAGCTTAGTACCGTTGGCTTCTTCAATCGCATGTAGCGCCTCATCGATACGTTGACCGTTGCCCGGCTGATGACGCTGCTCGTATAGATCCCAAAAGCTTGCGCCCTCAGGTAAGACAAAACGCTGCTTGGACATCATGGCATGGATCAGTTCTGGGTTGTCGCCGAACTGCTCAACCAGTTTGTTGTACTCATCGCGATAAACGTCAGACAGATACTTGAGGAACAACATGGTTAAGATAAAGTCTTTATAGGTATCGGCGCTGATCACCCCACGGAAGGTGTCACAGGCGTTCCAGACGGCTTTGTTGATATCGTCTTGATTAATTTTATTGATAGTTTTAGTAGTAGTGCTGGTCGGCATTTATGGTTCCTGAATACTTTGAAAGGTATAAGTTTTATAGGGGTCGATTATGGTGTCATGCATTCGCTTTGCTTAGAAGTATAGCGCACATTGTCGTTTCTAATAAGACTCACTACACTCCAATTTTTGGCTTGTGAGAATGCTACTAATTTAGATATAGATAATAGTTAGAAGCACTAAACTATCGTAGCAATAATATTAAGACTAAATTTTTGTTTTGCAATTGAAAATAGCTTTGATTACTATTAAGTTTCTTACTGAAATATAACGACAGGTAACAACATGAAAATAAATAAGCTATATACAGGTATCGTATTGGCAGGCGCATTAATGGTGTCAGGCTGTGGAAGTGACGATGATGGTGAGTATGTAGGAGGCGGCAGCGGCAATGGTGGGCCTATCGTCAACAATGAGCTGAACTACGCAACATTTGACCCTTTCAGCGACGTGGTCAATGGACAATACAAAACAGGATGGGGTAAATTTGATTTCAAGCTCAATAATAATGGCTTAATTCGTAGTATTTCTACTGTTGTGGGTAGCTCGCCTACTGCCTATCAAGACAGCAGAAGCGATGACCTTAGATTAGAATATTATGTTGGTAATAATTTATTCGCCGCTGTTCCTGAAGAGTTCGATAGTAAGTTCTATAAAATCAACTTCGTAGATAGCGATACGTTCAAGCTAAAAATTCAGTCAGGTAGCAGCATCGTTAATTCGACTTATGACATCATTACTCTTGACCTCACTGGCGTCGGCAAGCAGCCAGGAAATGCTCAGACTGGGATAGAGACAGATTTAGATTATTTCCCTGATAGCTTTAACGCTACTTTCCCTAGTGGCTCTCAATGTTACATATTTTTAGAAACACCTGATCAAGACTACTATACTTTTTCTGATTATGATGAGGAAGGCAGTATGACGATAGATCAGTGGATTGCTAAAGAGAAAAAATACAATACTGTCAGCAATCTTGTCAAAGAAAATGTCGGAAGCAAAAATGAATTGCAAGCGGTAAGATATACTGATGAAGATGGCGATATCAATGCTGCTGTGGTATACAAAGGCTTAATTTATGAAGCTTATTATTACCAAAAAGGTATTCAAGAGAAAGAAGATATCGACCCTAATATCGCAGAGGTCTACTGTAATCAATACAATAGCGTTGCCACCAAGTTCTTAGAAACACAAATTAAAGCTGTTTATCAGAATTAACCAAATATAGTTAAGACCTAATTTGATGTTTGGTAGATTTTATCAGTTAGTGGTTATTATATAATTCACAAAAAAATGGCACCTCAAGTAGGTGCCATTTTTTATAACGCGATGTTAGTTTACACTAGGTAGTAAAAGATGGATATGCCAAACAAACGTAATAGAAACCATTCCCTCACTTAATTTCTAGTCTATATTTTTTATCTAGGCCTATTATAGCGTCTCTGACAATGCAATTAGGCTATCCTATTACAGAGGTTTGTATATTTTTATAATCTTTAAATAATTTCATCAATTCTTTATAGGCTACTCTTAGCGGTTGCTCTTGAAATCTATATGAAAGCCTTCCATTATTAAACTTAGCTTCATTACTAAAAATTCCTTGAGTATTTAGTGAAGTAACTTCATCAATTAAAAAGCTCTGAGTTTCCCACAACATCGCTCGTAAATAGATATGATCTTCAGTCAAAACCATGCCATTGGTACCTGTAAAGATAAAGGCATCATCAAATATTAGTAATATCTTTTCATTTGATAATTCAAACTTGTCTTCTATAGCCTTCATTGATTCGGGTGAGAATTTAGCATTGTCTTTAATCTTATCGTGCGTATATACACGCTCATTATTTTTGAAATCTTCAGAGGCATGTTTCTGTATGTAGGCATAAAAACTATCGTCACGATATAAATAGTCACTTTCTATATGTTCTTGAGCTTGCGTCATATTTTTAGAAAGATTAATTTTCTTATTAGATGTATCACTAATACGATTTTTATTTGCCATCAGACTTAGTAAAGCAACTGCTAATAATTGATGACGGTTGACAACCTCTTCATCAGCTTCAGTGTCTAGCGTATCGGCCGCTAACTCACCTTCCGCTATATTTATTCCTGTATCGTTTAATAATTGTGATGAGTTCTGTTCTAATATAGGCGCATCGATCTCTACTGGAGTAATATTAGTATTGTTTATACTATCAAGCTGAGCATCAATATCTATAATAGATTCTGTGGTAAAAGCATTTAGACTCGCTGAATTTTCTGATATAGAAGCGACCGATTTACCAAAGCTATCAGTAATATTAAAGCCATTTTGTTCAGATGTAATGCTACCCATATTGAAATGATTAGCATCAGTGACTTTCAAGCTCGCTCCATTTTGCTTAATAAACCCAACAGTATCACCTTGACTGTCTGTTATTTTTAGACTGGCTCCATCATTTTGTATGTAGAAACTGTCAAAACTACTATCACCAAGTTTAATTTGATTAAAACTGCTATTAATAGCTGAGCTTGTACCATCTTCATACTGTATTTGTTGACTATTTTGTAGCTGCTGAAAGAATCCGTTAACCGTAATGGTCGAGTTGGCAGTCAACATAGCAGTCGTAGCGACTGGATCAGAAACAGATACCTCTGTGCTAAAAGCACCTTTGTAGATAGGGCTCTCTTTCATAAACGCCACATCATTTGGCATTGGCTTTGCTGCTGCTGCGGCTTCACCGGCGACGGTCTCCCCTGAGCCTACCCCTTCTGCAAAGTCCGCACCTATATTTAATTTCAAAAAAGGTAAGACGATTGAGATAATCAGAATAGGAGCTTCAGACATAATCTCAAGAGCTTTTTGAACGGTATAGCCACGATAATCTACGAAGCTTTTTAAGATTATGGGAAACATTACAACAGGGATAATTAAACCAGCTGAGGAATTAGACTCAACTGTTCCATTTGCCATGATAGCTATAGGAAAGAAGTAAATAAACAGTCCAGCCATTACTAAGCCAAAATGCTGAAACAGGTAACCAAGACGCTTTATAAAAAAATATAACAGAACAGGAATATATATAATCAATAGAAAAGGAATAGCCATAGCCGCTATTCCTAATAATAATAAGATAGCGATAACTTCAAAATTTCGAATAATAACCTTGAATAAAGCTGCTACTCCTAACAACAAAAGACCAATGATACCAATCATAGGCTGAACTGAGCCTATTAGTAATAGTAAAGAGTAAATGCCGACCGCCATCCAAAACAGGTTTTGTTGAAGAGCTTTTGGTGTTATTTCAGAGTCATCAATAGGTGGAATGATGCTGGAAAGTTCTTGAGTCACTGTTTACTTCCTTAAGGAGTGCTAATCTATTAAATAGCTATTATTTTTAGTGCCTTTTGAAAGCAATTTTTGTGCCAAAAAACTTACATATGGTGACACGGTGTATAAATAAAGTGATAGCTTCGATTCCAGACTAAATTAATATTATTTATCGAAAAAGCTATCTTCCTTCTGCTACTTCAGCTTCTTCTCTAGAAACTTGTTCAGGTCTATCCGCATACCAAATACCATCAATATTCTCAAAATCAAATGAGCGAGTAACAACATCACTGTTACCTAAAGCTTCTACAGATAAACTGACAATACAACGAAATTCAACATCTTCTTTATAACCTTTATATTTGCGTGGTGGCTTAGGCTCACATTTGATGTAATCAAAATCTACTGAATCAGGTGTACGCACAAAACTCTCTAAAACTTTTTCTTTAACGACTGATTTGCTTGGCCCATTACCACTACAAGCTATCAATGTTATTGGTAAAAACAAAGCAAACAACTTTAAAAAATTCATATTTATGTTCCAGCTTTACATTTTTTTTATTTTTAGCCATATCTAATTTAACTAATCTTCGTTCAAAAAATAATAAGATTTAGTAGTAGCACTGAAAGTATCTGATTTTATTGGCTAACGTATCTTATTCTTATCGGTATCTAATACAGCATCTTTATATTTAACACTACCATTAAAAAAATTTATAGATTCTTCTATAGGGGTTACTCCACTATCTAGGTTACCGTAATTGGCACATGCTGGCTGGATTTTGTTGCCATTAGTTCTTATATATACAGCTTGATGAGAGTCTCTACATTCGTATTCGTGATCCAAAGTTTCGCCATAACCAGGAATAATAATCTCTTTACCTTCGGCGATTTTTCCAATACTGACTTCGATATTCTTAGCAAATGCTTGAGAGCCCCCTAACATAGAGACAAGCAATGCGCTTACTATAAGACTAAGTTTCAGATTATTCATGCTATAGGATCTCGATTAGTGTTGAATATAAAGTGTGGAATATAGCTTATTATTAATAGATAACGCAATGAAATTAAGCTATCACAGCAATAACTATTGAATAGCTATAGTTTCAATAGCTTTTTGCTTAATAAGCTAAATATTCAAGATACACATTAAACAGCCTAAAATCTCACGACAACTGTCGTCGTCTTAATCATATCTACCCTTGAATTCTCTAACCTCTAACCTCTACACTCAGAGCCATCTCATCCAATTTCTTAGATATAAATATTTGGATGCAACCCTCTTTATGCCGACAATAACCCGAGTCTGCCATGTATGCGCTCATCGACTGCAACAGCTTTTACGCCAACTGTGAGAAGCTATTCCGACCTGATCTAAAGGACAAACCGGTTGTCGTGCTCTCCAATAACGATGGCTGTGTGGTGGCACGCTCACCTGAGGCGAAGCTGCTTGGTATTAAAATGGGCGCGCCGTACTTTCAAGTCAAAGACTTCTGCACAAAAAACAACGTCACCGTCTTTAGCTCTAACTACACCTTGTACGCTGATATCTCCCAACGTGTCATGACGACACTTGAGACTCTGTGTCCAACGGTGGAAGTCTACTCAATCGATGAAGCCTTTTTATACTTGGATGATTATCCCATTGCCATGCAAGATCTAAGTGCTTATGGCAAGAAGCTAAAAGCAATTGTTGAGATGCACACTGGTATTCCAGTCGGTATTGGTATTGGTAGTACTAAGACCATGGCAAAGCTTGCCAATCATGCCGCTAAGAAGTATCCAGCAACCAAAGGTGTTTGTGTATTAAAAGACTTAACGTGGATAAGACGTTTAATGCAGATTACGGATATTAGCGAGCTGTGGGGCGTGGGTAGTCGTTATAAAGTTAGACTCAATGAGATGGGGATTCATACCGTTTATCAGTTAGCTATCTGTGAGCCCGCCAAGATACGTCAGCACTTTGGCGTGGTACTTGAGCGTACTTGCCTAGAGCTAAACGGACAATCGTGTATTGGTATAGAAAGCATAGAGCCAAAGAAACAAATTATCTCCTCATGTTCCTTCTCTAAACGTATCACCTGCCCCAATGAGCTAAGCGAATCCATCTGTGGTCATGTGGCAAAAGCGGCTAGTAAGCTCCGTAAGCAAGACAGCGTCTGTGCTTATATCGGTGTCTTTGCTAAGAACAGTCCTTTCAGTAAGAATGAGGCTTATGTCTCTATCTCTGGTGAATATCAGTTTATAACACCGACAGCAGATACTAGAATTATGGTCACAGCTGCTCGGCAAGTGCTCAAGGTTATTTATAAAGCAGATGTACGCTACGCTAAGGCAGGTGTGATGCTACTTGGTATTTGCCAACATAATGAGGTACAGCTTGATTTGTTTACACAAGCAAGTGATAACGATCAGAATGGCAGTAAGAGCACTAAGAAAAGTCTAGCATTGGTCGCTATCATGGATGAGCTCAATCAAAAGTACGGGCAGAACAGCAATCAGCAAGCAGCGGTATTTATTGCCAGTGAAGGTATTAAAGATAAGCAGTCATGGCAAATGAGCCGTAATATGCTTTCTCCTTGCTATACCACCAACATCAATCAATTGCCTAAGGTGCATTAGATGACTGTCAAAATAATCGGTAAGCTGACCAATGAAGGTGAAACGGTATTGCTGTCTCTATACAGTGATAAAGTGAAAGCGGGCTTTCCAAGCCCAGCAACTGACTATGTTCAAAACCGTATTGATTTAAATACCTTGCTCATACGCCATCCAGCATCAACCTATTTGGTCGAGGTGGAAGGTGACAGCATGATTGATATTGGTATCTACCCTAATGATATTCTTATCGTTGATCGCTCACTAACAGCTTGCCATAAAGACATTGTGATAGCACTGATAGATGATGGTTTTACTGCCAAGCAATTAATACTGGGTGAGCACATCATACTGCGAGCGCATAATGAGAATTATGCCGATATCGTGGTCAAAGGATCGCTTGAATTGTTTGGAGTGGTGGCGAGTAGTATTAGACGGCTTAAGCGGTGAAATAGAAAAATTGACCTTAACTACTAGAAACGGTTTTTTAGTGATAGTATATGTTTGAAATCAAATAATGCCGTAGAAATATTTAGTTACATTTTATTGTAAGATAAATCCCGAAGTGTGCCATGCATCCGATACTTGAAAGCTGTTGGTCTAATTGTTGGTCTATTTCACCAATTAATATATAGAAATCCTTTATAATCAAACCCTTAATATTATAGATCGACTTCCTCCTTCACCGCCAATCTTATTCTGCTTAATCAAAGCCTCTAGCTTTTCCCATCTGTTCAAACAACTCCGAAATACCTTTTAATCCAAAATACTTTCTGAAATTTTTAATTACAAACCTCTTTTTGGCTTAATCTATTTGCCTATGTCATTTTGTAACCTTTTATTTATTACATTCCTCTCGCTTACGCCCCTCCCGCACCTTTACTTGATGTTTCGCTATTTTCTACCAACATCGCCGCAGCCGTTTTTTTGAGTATCGCCCACTGCTCATCGTCGACATAGATGCCTTCTTTCCATGCGCGCTGATGGGTTTCAAATAGCTCATCTGTCGATATTTTATGATTGAAATGCTGTATGTCCTGTTCAATATCAAAATTTTGGGTCGCAATTTCAATAATCATATCATTGGTATTATAATTGGCTTGTGCTTGGTCAAAAAAGTATAAATCAGGATACACAAAACCTTGATTTAACGTAAATAATGTATGCTTGGGCACAGAGCCATTGTCCCATTTAGCCAGACAAGCAAAGCCTTTGGCAGCCAGCCCCACCAGCTCGCTATAAGCCAACCAGCGGTTATGACAGTTCTGTAAATAAATATGAAAATGCGCCAAATCACCCATTTTTTCCAGAGCATAGTCAATGATAGTCGGCAAGTGACAAGCCAAGCTGCTACCATGCAAATCTAAACGAATAGCGCCGTCTTGTTGATGGACGATATCGATTGGCGTATCGTGCTCAGTTAAGATATACGGACTGGCATTGTTAAAGTGTCTGATACCGTCCAAGCCCGCCATCTGTAACTCAGCAACCATAGTAGCAATCACATCCGCTTCGCCTACTTCTCGGTGCATCCCAGTAAAGGCTTTGTGTACTATCGTCACGATTTCATTATGCGATACGATCATGAGTCAAACCTCCCTGCTCTTTTGATAAATCGGGTAATAAAGGAAACAGCCATTCATCACTATGCACTTCTGCAAACAAAGGCGCACCTTGAAACAAGGTGATCCGCACCCAGCGATCTGATCTGGGATCGAACTTGGTTGCCCCAAACATCGATAATTTACACCGTAACAGGTGCATGGGTAATGCGGTTTTATGCAAGACATTCATCTGAATATCGCCCAGTGGCTTATTTCCCATCGTCCAAACGCGGCGCGCAATCGAGCGATATTTTGGCTGATTTAAGATGAACTCTGAAATGAGCTGCTTTGGATCGGTGGGTTTCAACGCGAGATACAGCTTATTCGCTTGCCGTGCGATGTCTAATGCAAGCTCACGATCAGCACCCGGTTCTTGCCCGCGCACGCCCATCCTTGGCTCTTCTTTATCCACCGAACGATACCAAAACCAATAGCTATTATCGGGCTGGCTAAAATCAATATTAATCGCCCACTGATAATGTAGCTCTAATACATCGATTAAATCTTGGATCACCTTGCCTTTCGGTAACGATAGCGTTTCATCGGCATTTATTTTTTCTTGAAACTCATCGACACGCTCAGGATAGAGTTCCATCAAGCAAGAGATAATCACCTCTTGGCTCTCAAGGCTTAGATGATGGTGAGCTTGTAAGAACTCCGCCCATGTACTGTAGTGATTAATGGTTGCCATCAAAGTATTTTGTAATACGGCTAACTCTGCAACGACCGCTTCATTGAGTTTGATTTGCGACTCATTGATAGTGACAATCTCGCTAAAATGCTGAATAGCACGTTTAATTAAACTGGCAAAATATACGGTTTTTTTGGGTTCAATCTGGCAGATCAGTGTCACTTGCAACGCTTCTTCACGGGTAGTTAGCCATTGATCGACGACACAAGGATGGTTGATTAGATACGGTGCCATGCCCAGACCGGTGGCGTTACCAACTCCCAAGTAACGCTTAATCTCTGGATGCAGCACAGCGGCGTTGTTACCGCCTTTTTGCTTTGCCAAATAATCGACCCAATCTAAGCTAAACTCACGCAGCAAATACACGGCACACATCTGCGCTCGAAAGGATTGATCAAAATCTGCACTGTGATCTAACGGTTTGAAGTCATAAATACCAAACTTACCATTGCCATACACGGCAGTAGTGCGCAATATATAACCCACTTGCGCAAGTATATCTAAATCTGGTTGCTGACCAACGGCGAGTGAGCTAACGATATGATCAAAGACCCGTACGCTCTTATTTGCTCTTGCCAGCACCATCACCATATTAGAGTTGCGACCTGCTTCTTGCAGCGGTACGTTGGCTTGTAGATTACCCAGTAATTCCTCACTTATCTCACCAAAGACCAGACCAAAGGTCACATCCCATTTTTGGGCAATCACCCTATCGTTGCGCTCATCATCAGCCAGCTCATTACAAAAAACCACCAGATGATACAGATGCTCTGGGGTATTGAGGCGATAAATAACCGTGCCATAGCCTTGCTCATCCAAACCCCACAAATGGGTACTGAGCGTCCATTGCTCTCTATCAATCTTACGCAGTAACGTGCGCACAAAGCTAATGCGAGTTTGGTGCATCGCGCCCAACCTTTCTGCATTCATAATCACGTCACGAGTACGAAATTCAGTGGTAAGTTGGGGCGGCTTGACGTTAATGCTTTCATTATTTGCATGAATCATATTCATAATTTCACTACCTTACCTAATATACTGAGCCAGCAGCTTTGTTAATAATCTCAATGATGATATCTATTGGTAAATAAATATTCAGCCGTTTTGAGGATCGTTGTTTTGACCTTGACCGTTTGGTGATCAATCAGTTTTTTGAGTAAGCTTTTCCTTAGCACGTTTTTCTTCGCTGATTTTATGTCTTACCTCTACCTGATTAGGTCGATACAAATCTTGCTCTCGCGCCATTTGCTGGGCAATTTGTGGTCCGTTCCATAGCGATGGCAGCAGGATAAAAGAGACTGGCACAGCGGTAATCACGATAAAGGACTGTAATGCGGTCACGCCCCCTGAACCAAGCGAGATTAAAACAATCGCTGTTACACCCATCATGATGCCCCAAAAGGTACGAATCATGGCGTTTGGCTCACGCTCGCCACTGATGACGACGCTGATGGTATAGGTCATCGAATCGCCTGTCGTGACGATAAAAACGGTGGTTAAAATTAGAAATAATATCGAGGTAATTAAAGGAAAGGGTAATTGCTGGGTAACGGCTAATAGTGCACCAGGTAAGTTAAAGCCCTCAAAGGCGCTACTGACACTGCCCGGATTGGCAATCTCAAACGCCAGACCCGAACCACCAACGACGGTGAACCAAAAGCAGGTAACGAGCGGCGCAATAATACATACGGTGGTAATCAATTGACGAATGGTACGACCACGTGAAATACGAGCGATAAAGATGGCCATCATCGGGCCATAACCCAAAAACCAACCCCAAAAGAACACGGTCCAACCGCCAAGCCAGCCTTCATCACCGCGAAAAGTGGCCATCGGAATAAAGTTATCGACCATCGTGCCGACACCTTGAATATAACCATTGACGATAAAATTGGTCGGCCCAAATATCAAAATAAAGACCATCAGCGCAACTGCCAAGATGACATTAAAGCGGCTGAGCAATTGCATGCCTCGAGCAAGACCACTGATCGCTGATAAGGTATAAAGCGCAATCGCGAATATGATAATGATAAGCTGGGTGGCAAAAGTATCAGGAATACCAAACAAGGTATTGAGGGCATAGCTGGTCTGTAGACCCAGAAAACCGATAGGACCAATCGTACCAGCGGCAACGGCGACGATACAACAAGCATCGATAATCGCGCCCGTTTGACCAGTAAGTACGCGCTCACCAAACATAGGATAAAGAAGTGTGCGAGGTTTCAGCGGCAAGCCTTTGTCATAATGCAAATGCATGACCACAATCGCGGTCAAACTACCGACAATCGACCACGCCAAAAATCCCCAATGCATAAAAGATTGTGATAAGGCGTTAAATGCTCGTTGTTGCAAGTCTGGTGACTCACCGTATAAAGGAGGCGCTGACACAAAATGAGCAATAGGTTCTGCCGCCGCCCAAAAAACCCCACCGCCAGCCAACAATGTACAAAATAGGATGGCCATCCACTTGAAATTGTCCATTTCAGGCTTTGGTAAGTTGCCCAAAATCACACGACCCGTGCGACCTGCACCAACCGCTAAAGCGATGACGAAAGTAGCGAGAAGCAGAATTTGCCAAAAAGGGCCAAAGATATTGGCCGACCATTTAAAACCAACATCCACGATCGTTGCTAACTGTGCTTCTGCAAAAATTGCCATGAGCACAAAAATCGTAATAAACCCGCCACTATACCGAAAGGCCGGGTTTTTTAGCCCCAACGCATCAATATCGGCAGCAGCTGGTACAGTGCTGACCTTATCCGCTGTGCTATTGGCAGCGTTTGAGCATCCTTGCTCACCTTGGTTAAGTCCCTTTAAATCGGCCATGATGTGGCTCCATATGCTAAGGCTAATGTTGCGTTTTAAATCAGAGGTATCGCAATGAGGATATAACCAGATAACCTCACTATATTATTGATTTCAAAGGCATTTACTTCAAAGCTATCTATTTCAAATGGGTATGCGCTATAAAACGTCTGTCGTCCTATAGCGATTTTTAGCGATAACTTGCTAGAATTATCCTTTATGCTAAAGGCCTTATGCCATTTCCAAGGAAATCAAACCAGTTTTGACCGATGACTTTTCCAGCGTCAATCTCATTAAAGCCATGTTTTAGCAAACCGTTATAGATGTTTTCCATACCCTCCTTGCCAGCGAACCACGGCAAGGTATCTGGCCAACCTGAATTATTGGCATTGCCTTCACCATAGTCCATCGCTTTTGACCAGCGCCCATTACGCATCCACTCAAGCACGGCTTGGGGTTGATTGAGACACAAGTCACTACCAATGGATAAATGCTCGACACCGTATTTATCAGCGCAATTGGCAATCATGGTGCAGAAGTCATCAAGCGTACAATCACTACCATTCGGCAAATGAAACGGATATAAGCTAAAACCTAACAGCCCGCCCGCTTTGGTTAAGGCGCTAATGACCGTATCTGATTTATTACGCAGGGCATCGTGCGCAGTCGTTGGATTGGCATGGCTGATACATATCGGACGCGAGGAGACTTCTATCGCCTCAAGCGTTGATTGCTCAGCGCTGTGCGACATATCGATAATCATACCGACGCGATTCATCTCAGCGATGGCTTGCTGACCAAAACGCGTAATACCGCTATCGTTCTGCTCATAACAGCCAGTCGCTAGTAAGCTTTGGTTGTTATAAGTCAGTTGCATAATTAATAAACCCAAGCGGCGCATGACGCTAATCAGGCCAATTTCGTCATCAATTGGTGAGCAGTTTTGTGCCCCAAAAAAGATACCGACTTTACCCTGCTCTTTTGCCGTTTTGATATCAGCAACCGAGTACACGGGTAAAATCAAATCAGCATTTTGCTCAAAACGTGCGTGCCATTCAGCGAAACGTGTCATGGTCTGACGCGCATCTTCGTGATAGACCAAGGTTGCGTGTACTGCATTGATACCACTATCTTTTAGCATCTTGAAGTAGTCGCGATCCCAATGGCTATACTGTAATCCGTCGATGACGATATGATTTTGGTACATATCAATTCCCTTTTTATGCTTTTACAAATAGTGTCGGCTGTTTTCTAAGTAAATTTTGGCATAGGCTGGGTTTTTAACCCAGCTTAAGACTTTGCAAAATTACGATGCTGGGTTAAAAACCCAGCCTACAAAAGCTACCCTTTACTAAAAATCAATACGCTTTTTGATAAGCAGTCTTGACGATGGTATAAAACTCTTTAGCGTATTGACCTTGCTCACGCGGGCCAAAGCTCGACTCTTTACGACCACCAAACGGCACATGGTAATCGGTACCCGCAGTCGCTAGATTGACCATCACGCAGCCAGCTTGTACTTGCTCTTTAAATATCGCGCTGCTACGCAAGCTTTGCGTAATGATGCCGCCTGTCAAACCAAAGCGCGTATCATTGGTCATCGCAATCGCTTCTTCTAAATTCTTGACGCGCATGACACAAGCGAGCGGTGCAAACACTTCTTCTTGGTTGATATCCCAGCTGTTGTCCGTCTCGGTAAATAACGTAGGCGACATATAGTAGCCGTCATGCGGCATCTCTAAACGCTCACCACCAAAGGCTAAATTTGCACCTGATTGCTTGGCCTTTTCGATCCAGTCCATGTTTGACGCCAGCTGCTTGTCATCGACAACAGGACCCATAAAGATACCGTCATCAAGCGCATGACCGACCTTTAAAGTTTTCATTTTTGCGACCACACCTTCGACGAAGGCATCATGAATACTATCCATTACGATGAGTCGCGAAGAAGCGGTACATTTTTGTCCCGAACCACCAAACGCACCAGCCACCGCCGCATCAATAGCAACTTGCAAATCGGCATCGTCAGCGATAACCAAGGCATTTTTGCTGCCCATCTCAAGCTGACAACGAATAAAGTTCGGTGCCGTCGCAGCAGCGACCTTGCGACCTGTTGGCACAGAACCCGTAAAGCTAACCGCATCGATATCTGTAGAATTAATAAGCGCATCACCAACGCTAGAGCCGCCACCTAATAGCAAGTTAAATGTACCTTCAGGCATGCCTTGACGGTGAATAATTTCGGCCAATGCAACCGCGCTGGCAGGGGTTAAATTCGCAGGCTTCCAAATGACGCTATTGCCAAAGGCTAAGGCTGGGGCGATTTTCCACACAGCAGTGGCGGTTGGGAAGTTCCAAGGTGAAATAATCGCGACCACACCGACAGCTTCGCGGGTGACCTCAACTTTCACACCCGGACGCACAGAGTCGGCAAGGTCGCCCATTTGACGCAACACTTCGGCGGCATAATAATGGAAGAACTGCCCTGCGCGATAAATCTCACCGCGACCTTCCGCAAATGGCTTGCCTTCTTCAAGAGACAACAGCGTACCTAACTCATCACAGCGAGCAATCATTTCATCGCCAATCGCTTGTAAGATAGACTGCTTCTTTTCTAAAGGAGTTGCTTCCCATTTTGGCTGAGCGTGACGGGCAGCAGCAATAGCGTCTTTGACTTGATCGCTACTCGCTTGGGCGAACTCACCGATAGTTTCAGTGATATCAGATGGGTTAATATTGGCAACGGTATTTACGCCTGCCTGCCATTCACCATTGATGTAAAGTGATTTGGTTGGGTCTTGCTGCAATATCTGTTGGGCGGTGTGAGCTGACATAAGAGCTTCCTTGATAAAGTATTAAAAGATGGCATATTAAAATTAGTTTTAAGGCACAGCGGCATATACGACTAGCTCTACTAGCATCTCTTCACGAGCCAGCCCTGCTATCACCAGCGCTGCCCGATTTGGGTATGGTGCTTCAAAGTATTCGGCGTAGACTTGATTGACCGTTTTTAGATAGTCGCGATCGGTCACATAGATCATGACCTGTAGTACCGAATCCATACCAACATTGGCACATTCTAGTGTGTGCTTGAGATTGTCTAGCGTTTGACGAGTTTGCGCTTCGATACCACCTGCAACCACATCACCATTTTCATCGATAGGAATCTGCGCGGTGTACAACGTACCGTTGCTAGTGATCGCCCACTCTAAAGGGGCTTTAGACGCATAAAGTGAGGTTCTGATGGCTTGTTTGGTTGAATGAGTCGTCATGTCGTCATATCCTTTGATCAATGATTGGGCAGCGATTGCTATAGAGGTATCCTACCCAAGTACTAATGATAAATCTAACTAATTAAATTTAAAATATGATAGATTTAATCTATCATAGACGATATCTTATATATTAATAGTGGTGAGGAGTAAGCGTATGAAATTACAGCAATTACATCACTTTTTATGCGTGGTAGAGGAAGGTGGCTTTCGGGCGGCGGCGGATCGCGCCAATCGCTCGCAAGCGGCGTTGTCTGCCTCGATAAAGGAATTGGAAAAAATACTAGGTCAGCGCTTATTTGAAGGAGGAAATAAAGCAACACTCACGCCTTTTGGCGAGACTTGTTTACCCAAAATCGAGCAGTTTATGACGGTTTATCAAGCGCTAGAGGATGATTTAAAAGGAGCAGCCGCTGGCGATAAAGGCAAAATAAGGATTGCAAGCGTGCCATCACTGGTGACAAAACTCTTGCCTAGTGTGTTGGTTGAGTACTCCAAGAAATATCCTGATGTCGAGATTGTACTAATAGATGATAACTCTGTCGGTGTTGCCAATCGTTTATTGGCAGGTGAAATCGATTTAGCATTGGGCAACTGCACTAGTATCGACCAATCAAACATAGATTTCACCTTGCTCATATCTGACCCGATTGGCGTGGTCTGCTTAAAAAGCAACTCGTTAAATCAACCAATAAAACCGTCAAGAAACCAACAAAAAACAGGGCTTAAATGGCAACAACTGATGACCCAGCCTTTTATTTATAATGGCACTTGTCGACTGCTCGAAAACACACCCGCCGAGGTGCTCAACCGTAATGCGCGTTACACGGTCGAGAACATTACTTCCTTATTTTCATTATTACGCAATGATCTTGGCATAACCACCCTACCCAAGCTCGCCTTTCCGTCGAATGAGCCAGAACTGGTATGGATCGACTTACTTGAACCTACCTTAGACAGACAAATTGGTATTTTTAAATTGGCGAATAAAACGATCTCACCGCCAGCACAAGCGTTTCATGAACTGTGTATTCAGTACGTCCAGAATCACTATATTTTATAAAAACAGGTTAAAAATGGGTTAAAACATACCTCTTTACCGCCTACTTTTATAAGCCACTATCAAAAACTCCATTCACTTGAATAAAAGCGTCTCTCACCTATGACTAAAGGTTTAATTTCCGTTACTCGTGGCCTCTTATCTGTTATCGGCATCATACTTATCATCGATTGCGCTGCATTGATGGTCGTCGGTAAAGTTAATTTCGGCTCGGTTGTACCTTTTTTAGTCGGCATAGTTTTTGTCATACATGGAATGTTTTGGCATGCAATACGCAGGTTTTGCGGCCAACATTATGGCTTTAACCGCCTTTGGTATGGGTTATGGGCTGTATTTATACTTTGGTTGTTGAGCTTCGCTCTATTTATTTGGTCATTACAACAGCAGATTGCGCTTAGCCAGCAGCCAGCAGCCTGCACCGACAGTGGCAGCGATTATTATATTAGGCTCTGGCACGGTTGCAGGTAAGCCGACACCGACGCTCGCCAAGCGCTTGGACACCGCTGTGCCCCTTATCGAGACACAACCAGATGCTTTGGTGATGACCATTGGTGGCGTTGGTTTTCAGCGTACACGTAGCGAAGCCGATATCATGGCCACGTATTTGCATGAGGCACATGGCGTGGCATTCGAACGCATTTTACAAGAAGGCAAAAGTACCAGTACGGAAGAAAATCTCGCTAATAGCCGAGCGTTGTTAGAAGCAAAAGGGCTGTCTATCACTGATCCTATCGCCATCGTTACCAGTGATTTCCATAGCATTCGCGCAGCCAGCATTGCGCGACATCAGGGCTATACACAACCGATCACAGTCGCCAGTCCGACGCCTTTATCCATTCGTTATAACGCTTGGTTTCGCGAGTATTTTGCCTTTGTCAGTGGCTGGTTGTTAGGAGAGTATTGATGGTGATGTATATTTCACCAGCTTGAACAAGCTTACTGCTAAGTATCATAGCTCCAGCGTTGCCGCATTGCTGTTTTTACCAATCAAAACGGTGGTAATTTTACAGTGCGTTATAATCAGTAAGAACCGCTGATAAATACTGCAAATAAAAATAATAATGATGGAGCGTATTATGCTATTGGATATCTTTTTAACTGTTCATTTTGTGCTACTGATACTGATCTCTTTGCGAGTGCTTGCGCGCCATGATCTGACCTCGCCCGCTCGGCTTGCTTGGCTCGTCATATTGTTCATTTTGCCTTATCTGGGGGTTGTAATTTATTGGATGTTTGGTGAGGTGCATCTAGGACGCGGTTTTACGCGCAAACGTAAAGAGATCATCGATAAATTAAGCGCACATAGTCCTGAAGTGCTTGGTGATGACATCGCTTTGTCGGAGGCTATCAAACCTGAATACCAAGCGGCCTTTGCCTACTCTGCCAATGCAACTGGCTATCATACAACGGTGGGCAATCACGCAGAGCTGATGGCAGATGCAGCTGAGACGCGCAAACGTATGATTGCCGACTTTGATGCAGCGACCGATCATATTCATGTACTGTATTATATTTGGCTAATCGATGGTATGGGAATCGATACTGCTCAAGCGCTCATACGAGCGGCAAGGCGCGGCGTCATCTGCCGAGCAATGGTTGACGGTATGGGCTCACGAAAAATGGTCGGCTCAAAGATATGGCAGGAAATGATAGAAGCTGGCGTACAAGTCAGTGTTGCCCTACCAATTAGTAATCTTTTAAAGGTACTCATGTTTAGCCGGATTGACTTGCGAAATCACCGCAAGATTACGGTTATTGACGGCAAAATCGGCTACTGTGGCAGTCGCAACTGCGCCGATCCTGAGTTTCGTGTAAAGCCAAAATTTGCGCCGTGGGTAGACATTATGCTGCGGGTCGAAGGACCAGTGGTGGCACAGAATCAGATGTTGTTTGCCAGTGATTGGCTGACTGAAAATCCTGATACGCCGCTTGACAGCTTTCCTTATTTTATTGACCCACAACCAAAGCAACAAAAATCCCCACAGCCAGAAACTGAGGAGCCTTTACTAATAACATCACCGCCACCTTTACCAGTCACATTGCCGCCAAAAGGCTTTGCTGCACAGGTTTTTTCTGATGGTCCTACCCAACGACGCAGCACCACGCCACAATTTTTAGGTGTCTTAATTGGTCAGGCAAAACGAACCCTGATCATCTCAACGCCTTATTTTGTGCCTGATTATTCGCTCGTTAGCATTTTGTGTGCGACCGCTTATCGCGGTGTACAGGTAACCATGATTTTCCCAAAGAATAACGACTCAATCGTCGTGGCTGCTACCAGTCACAGTTATTACTGGCAGCTGCTTGAAGCGGGGGTCAATATTTACGAATATAAACCCGGTCTATTACACGCAAAAACCTTGACCATCGATGGCGAAATCAGTCTGATTGGCTCGACTAATTTAGACTTGCGTAGCTTTGATTTAAACTATGAAAACAACATTGTGTTTAGCGATAAAACGCTCACAGCGGCCATCGTTGAGCGACAATACCAGTATATCGCTGATTCTGAAGAGGTCACTCGTGAGCAAGTTGAAAACTGGCCGTTATCTTATAAAATCTGGAATAACATTGTCGCCACGATGGGGCCTGTTTTGTAACCCATTATTAGGGCGTGCCCTCAATTCAATTGATCATATCTAAACGGGCTGATGACCTTAAGCCATTCTATTCAGCTGCTGTCTTCTGCAAAATATAAACGACAAACTTAGCTTGTGTCGTAAAGGATTCTGTTTCGACGGCTGCTAGTAGCGCCTGTCTTTTTTCATTAAGCGCGCGATAAGCATAAGGCGTCATAGTCATCAAATCAGCCAAATCAGCGGCTGACAACGTCATCTCGGTACTGACATGCTCCGTACCCATCAGCGTAAAGTATGGAGCCAATTCATGCAAAAACTTATCCGAATCATGCTCGCGGACGTTATCAAATAACGCTTCGCGCATCGTCGCTAGATGCCCGATATCTGGCTTGGCAATGATTAAATAACCGTCTGCAGCCAATACCTCATTGAACGCGTCTGGCAAGATAGGGCTAAAAATACTGCTAATACCCTTTATGCTATGCGCGCGTAACGGCAAATGGGCAGCGCTGGTAACAAGCGGATAGATGACTGCCGACTTGGCTGTCGCATTAGTAACACTGTCTTTAACTTGCTGATACCAAAGACGCCCTGCTACCTTACTGGCTTTTGCAAGCTCCACCACAGCCGGTTTACTGATATCTGCGGCGATGAGCGTATCCATGCCCGTCTGTGCCATTGCCTGCGTGTAATATCCTTCACCGCAGCCAATATCCAACCAATTGATTGCCTTGCTATCCTTTTTAGTTATTGGCTCAATTGCTGAATTAGCCACTGAATCAGCGACCGACTCATTTTTCGCCAACAATTCCCTCATTTTTTGGCAAATAAGCGTCTGTAATGACTGATAATGTCCGGCATTTAAAAACCGTTTGCGCGCCTCGATTGATTGCTGGCTATCGCCCGGTGCTTTGGATTTTTTTTGTTGCACGGGCAATAAATTAACATAACCCTGACGTGCCACATCAAATGGATGAGCCGTGTGTTTTGGGTGCAAGCTGCCATCGCAGCGCCACGTATCTGCGGCAGGCTGTAATGGTGATTGGCAAAGGGGACAAATAAATAAGCTCACAAGTATCTCAACGTCATCGCAATATGGCTGCCATTTTAACAAAATTCAGGCTTACTGCGTGATAAAAGGCGCGATAAACAATGCAGGAAAGAAAATGCAAAGAACAAATTATTAGCAACCAAACTGTTAGCAACAAAAAAAGCCACCTCAACTAAAGTGAGATGGCTTTTGCGGACATGATATTCATATTAATGTTCGAGCGATATGGCTATGTTAACGCAGCTTTAAGGTCATGAGCCCAAGGATGACGAGAATAATGGCAATAATCCAAAACCTTGCCACCACTTGCGTCTCTTTCCAGCCAATTTCTTCAAAGTGATGATGCAATGGTGCCATTCGAAAGACGCGCTTTTTACGCAGCTTATACGAGCCAACCTGTAGCATGACCGACAGTGCTTCGGCGACAAATAGACCACCCATAATAGCAAAAGCGATTTCTTGACGGGTCATAACGGCGATCGTACCGAGCATCGCCCCGAGAGCAAGCGCCCCCACATCGCCCATAAATACTTGGGCTGGATGGGCGTTGAACCATAAAAAACCAAGCCCTGCACCAATCATCGAACCACAGACAATGAGAACCTCGGAGTTATAGGCAATATAAGGCACATGCAAGTAATCAGCAAAGCGTACATCACCTGATACATAAGCCATCGCGCCCAAACCTGCCGCGACCAAGACCACGGGCAAAATAGCTAAACCATCCAAGCCATCGGTTAAGTTGACGGCGTTAGAAGCACCATTAATCACAAAGTAGGTAAAGATAATAAAGCCAATACCAAACGGCACTGCCGAAAAAGGAATCATCCAATCTTTGAAAATCGGTAGCAGCAAATCCTGCATCTCATGCGTGGTCGCGATATCTGGCTGCAAGGTGGCGATATAATACAAAGACACACCGACGAACAAAGCACCCATAGAGAGCCAAAAATATTTCTTGCGAGCAATTAAGCCTTTGGGATCTTTATACTTAATTTTTAGCCAATCATCTGCCCAGCCGACCGCGCCAAAGATAATCATGACAATGAGCAAAATCCAAACGTACGGATTATTCAAACGTGCCCATAGTAAGGTGGACACGCCAATCGCACTTAAAATCAGCACTCCACCCATGGTCGGCGTACCAGTTTTCGCCAAATGCGATTGCGGGCCATCATTGCGAATCGCTTGACCATATTTCAGTGCACGCAGACGTCGAATGACACGCCCACCAAAAAACATGCTAAATGCGAGGGCGGTAATGACCGCGAGTAACGCTCGCAGTGTCAACGAAGAAACCGCAGAAAACGGCGTGTAATACTGGCCAAGCCAGCCAAACAACCAAACTAACACCGCCTACTCCTCGATTAGCGCATTGATAAGGGTTTCCATTTGCATGGAACGAGAACCTTTAAACAGCACCGTACAAGGCTGCGCCTGCTGCGCTTGCAAATACGGCTTCAAATACGCCAATAAACTGTCTTTATCAGTAAACGCATGGGCATTGATGTCAGAAACCTCTTGTGCACCCGCCACGGTAAAAGGCGCGTATTCACCAACACACAGCAGCACATTGATGCCCGTTGTTGCAATGGTACGACCCAAGCTTTGATGCTCGCTAACCGCCGCCTCTCCCAGTTCTGCGATATCGCCCAGCACCATGACTTGCGTGCCTGTTTGCGCCGCCAATACTTTTGCTGCCGCTCGCACCGAATGCGGATTGGCATTATAGGTATCATCAATCAAGCGATGCATACCCATTAATTGACTGTTCAAGCGCCCTTTAGCAGGACGCGCATTTTCAAGCCCGACGACGATATCACTAACATCGATATTTAGTGCATGAGCACAAGCAGCAGCGGCTAAAGCATTATTGACATTGTGCTCGCCGGCTAGTGGCAAGTTGATATCATGGACTTGATTGCCGATATGCAGCTTAAATTCACTGCGCTCAGGCTCGACATCTAAATGGCTGGCACTGACATCAGTATTACCAAAGCCAATCACGTGTGACGTATGCTTTTCAGCGATACGGCGTAATTGATTGGTAAAATCATCTTTATCAGGAACGATCGCAAACTGGCTGTCATTCAAGGTATGGTAAATCTCAGCCTTGGTTTGGCAAATCCCTTCACGGCTGCCAAACTCACCCAAATGCGCCGTACCAATATTTAAAATACACGCGACATCTGGCTTTACAATCCCGGTAGTATAAGCAATTTCGCCAATATGGTTTGCGCCAAGCTCTAGAATGGCATAACGATGGTGGTCGGATAATTCGAGCAACATCATCGGCACACCCAAATCGTTATTTAGGTTACCACGGGTAATCAATGTCGGTGCCAATCTGCCAAAGATACTACCAAGCATTTCTTTGCATGTGGTCTTACCACTAGAGCCAGTAATAGCAATGACGGTTAAATTTTGATGCTGTTGACGACGATACGCAGCCAATTGTCCTAGCGCCAAACGGGTGTCGCTCACCACTAACTGCGGAATGCTATTTGCATCAGCCGTAGCAATAGGGCGAGCGACGATAGCCGCAACCGCACCTTGCGCGATGGCAGTATCGATATAATCGTGACCATCAAAATTATCACCCGATAACGCTAAAAATATATCACCAGGTTTTATCGTACGGGTATCGGTGGCGATACGAGTGCTCATTACATCATTTACTGAATTGTTTTCTGAGTCGGATTGCCCCTCACTCAGCTGCCAATGCCCATCGAGTGCTGCGGTTGCTGCGAGCAGATTTTCTGCTTGCCAAACATACAGCCCTTGCGACTGAATGCTGTTATCGTTGTCGGCTGTCATAATGATTACCTTATATATATGATGACTACTTATTTATTTTTTATAGTTAACGAGCAATACTTCTTAAAAAGCATGAAAAACTGACTGTAAGCGCTATTATTTATCTATAAATGCTATACACGCCCTGCTTGTTTTAAGGCGTTTTGCAAAATAACACTGTCGTCAAAATTATAACGAACATGGTTAATTTCTTGATAGGTTTCATGACCCTTGCCAGCGATCACGACGATATCGTCTATAGCTGCTTGGCTAACGGCATATTCAATGGCTTTTTGGCGTGCAGGTTCGATATGGGTGCGCTGATATTGCTCACTCGTCATGCCCGCTTGCATATCTTGCAAAATGATATTGGGATCTTCGGTGCGTGGATTGTCTGCCGTTAACACGACTTTATCCGCGCCTGCCAATCCTGCTTGCGCCATCAAAGGACGTTTGCCCGCATCACGGTCGCCACCGCAGCCAAACACTGCCCACAGCTGACCCTTACAATGGGTCTTTAGGCTGGCAAGCACTTGGCTTAAGGCATCTGGCGTATGTGCATAATCAACGATAAAGCAGCCATCATTAGACGGCACACGCTGCATACGCCCAACCGCACCTTGTAGCTGCGGCACCACTGCAGCAATACGCTCAAGGCTAATGCCTAAAGCGACGGCAGCTGCCATTGCGGCAAGCAAATTGGCAACATTAAAGCGCCCCAATAATGGGCTGACGATACCTAAATGATTAACTTCGCCATCGCCTAAATCAGTACGTAGCGTAATCTCGACACCTTGTAAGCTTGGTTTGATTTCAGCCACAACAAAGGTCGCAGATTTTGATGATTCTAAACTGTACGTCCAGACCGTTAAATCACTGGCATGTGCGGTGTCGAGCATAATCTGGGCATGTTCATCATCGATATTGATAATGGCATGGGTTAAATCTGGAAAATGCGCTTTATCAAACAGTCTAGCTTTTGCTGCTGCATACTCTGCCATATCGGCATGATAGTCTAAGTGGTCACGGCTAAGATTGGTATAAATTGCCACCGAAACGGGCATACCTTGTAAACGCTGCTGATCCAAACCATGTGAGCTGGCTTCCAATGCCAATAATTCAGCATTCTCTGAACCCATTTGATATAAAAACTGCTGAACTGCTAAGGCATCACCCGTGGTATGGCTGGCTTGCACCAAAGCACCAAGCCTGCCATTACCTGCTGTGCCCATGACCGCGCTGCTCATGCCAGTCAGCTGCGTCAGTTGCGCCACCAATTGACTGATAGTCGTTTTGCCATTGGTGCCCGTCACCGCTATGACAGTTGGCAAGGTCACGGGCTGCTGATACTGCAAACGTGCTTGAATGAGTGTCCCTAAAAAATCACGAATATTGGGCACGTATAAAACAGGGCAAGGCAGTGCTGCTAATTGCTGCTGCACTTTAGTAGCACTATCATTTGGTAAGGTGATATCGGCGTGATTTGATATGCTAATCGTGTTAAGTAAAGCCGTAGGATCTATTTCTGATAGGATAAAAGCCGCATGTTCAGCGGCTTGATAGAGGTAGTCACGGCTTTTTTGACAGTTTGGTATGTGGCTTTTTAATAACACAAACACATCGTTCGGCTCTAGCTGACGACTGTCTAAACGAAACTGCAGGAATGGAATATCAAGAAACGAATTCATTGGTTTTGAATCCGCTCCAACCAATGTCGTCTGAGTCGATAGTTTTTGCAATGCCTGCTCTGTACCTACACCATGCCTGCTATTGCTACTACTAGATTCAGTCAGCTGTTGCAAGGTGACTGGTGTGATGCTTGGCGACGAGGGTGACAGGGTCATTGGCAAATCCTATACGGTTAAAACACATCAAATAGTTAAAAACTGAACACTTAAAAAACTTACGTTTAAGCCTATAGATCTTCCGTTTTTAACGGCTTATCTAAGGGTACATTGTATAAACGCAGCGCCTCTTTCATGACATTATGAAAGACTGGCGCGACTGTTAAACCAGCATAAATCTGACCACGCGGGTCTTCGATGAGCATCACGCCGACCAGCCTAGGGTTGGATGCTGGCGCCATACCCGCAAAAACGTTGCGGTATTGGTCAGTATAGTAGCCACCTTTTGGATTGATACGGCGCGACGTTCCTGTTTTACCAGCGACGCGATAACCGTCAATCGCAGCACCTTTAGCCGTACCACCCGGTTCGGTGACACTTTCCATCATTTGTACGATAGACATCGCTTGCTCGTGTGCCATGATACGCTTGCTTGGCTGCGGCTTGTCATCTTTAATGAGGGTCAATGGGTGCATCACACCGCCTGCCGCCAGCGCCGAATAAGCCTGCGCGACCTGAGCCAGTGTTACCTGTAGACCATAACCATAACTGACCGTTGCACGTCTTGATGTTTCTTTTTCTTTTGGTGTAACCACAAGCCCACTACCTTCCCCTGGGAACTGTAGCGGTGTCTTTGAACCAAAACCAAATTGCTTTTGCATATTGGTAATGCCATCAGCGGGTAAAGACAAAGCAATCTTAGTCGAGGCGACGTTACTAGATTTCTGTAATAGCGTTGCCATTGTGATCCGCCCTAAATTATTATGGTCACGAATGGTATAACCACGGACACGAATAGAGCCAGGATTGGTATCGATTAAGGTAGTGGCGGTATATTTTCCTGAGTCTAAAGCCGCTGCAACGGTGAATGGTTTCATCACTGAACCGGGTTCAAAGACATCGAGCAGCGCACGGTTACGTTGGTTTTCACCAGTCATCTCATTCAGGTTATTAGAATTAAAAGATGGCCATGTTGACAAGGCAAGCACTTCACCCGTTTGCACATCAACAATCATGCCTGTTGACCAGCGCGCTTTTTGCAAACGCCCTGCTTTCTCTAGTTCTTTATAAAGCAAATACTGCAAGCGCGAATCAATGGTCAACGCCACATCTTTACCTGGTATTTCTGGTTCAATCTGTTTAATTTCTTTTAAACTGTTTTGTTTGGCGTCTTTTAGCACCAACACTTTGCCATCATCACCTGCCAGCTCAGTCTCATATTGGCGTTCGATACCAGCACGACCTTCGTAACCACCTTCAGGGTCGCTGACATTTTGTCCCATAAAGCCCAATAGTTGCGAGTTTGGTTGTGGCTGTGGGTAATAACGTTGGAAAAAGTTTTTTTCATAGACGCCAGGAAAATCAAGGGTGCTGACACTTTGGGCAATCTCAGGCGTTACTTTATTCAGTAGCGGCAAATAGTGCGAGCCTGCACCCGATGGCAGCGCGGCTTTAACTGCTGCTTCATCGGTTACATCAATACTGTCATCGATGGCGGTAACTTTTTTTAGCTCAGTGACCGAAATATTCGCAGCCGCCGCAAGCGTGGTTAGATCCATATTATCCAAACGCTTTTGCATACGCGCAACCAGCTGTGGACTCTCAGGATTGGTGATAATAATACGCTTAAGCTCGTAATATTCGCGCGCGTAATCATGCGGACTAAAGGAGACCGTCGCCAGTGGTGCACTGACTGCAAGTGGCAAATTATTGCGATCGGTAATCATACCGCGATAGGATTTTTGCGTGCGCACGCTAGTGATGAGCTCATCACCTTTGTCTTGATAAAACTGGGCATTGGCAACTTGTAAATAATAAGCACGGGCTATCAGCAAACCCAAGACAACCAATGCAATGACCCAAATAGTACGGAAACGGTTTTTGTCTTGCTCAAAACCGCCGCGAGAGGAAGCGCCAGACGCTTTACCCAAAAACCCTCTTTTATTTTTTAGGTTTTTGACACTGGTATAAGCGCCTTGCTCTTCACTCTTTTTCAATCGATCAAACAATTTAGCCTTACGGTTGCCAGAGGATTTTTTTTCAGCCGTACTGCCTGTTTGCCCCGATTTGGCTGCACTGGCAGGACGTAAGGGCTTAGTGACCTTACCGCTAGTCGGCTTTTTATTCGCATTTTTCGCGGTCGTTTTACCACTATTGGCATTAGGTTTTTTATCACTCATTGTCCTGCCTCCGCTACCGTGGCATCGGTGATAGGAGCGTCAGGCGATATATCCGTAGCAGCTCGTGGTTCGATAACGTCAGACTTATCCTCATTTGAGTCAGTATCGACGACTGGCACCTGTGCTGTGGCAACACCCGGCTGGATAATGAGCTTATCTTTTAGCGTCGGTGAAAACATGCCCAGTTCAGCCACCGCACGGCTAGCGATTTGCGGCGTCGCACTAAAAGTCTGCTGTTCAATGAGCAAACGCTGATGTTCGACTTGCAGATTACGCTCTTGTTTTTTCATGTCTTGCAAGGTTTTATAATCCTGATGATATTGCTGAACGCCTTCGGCTGTTTTGATACCGCTCCACACAATCGCCACTGCTAACAGCAATAGCACCACTACATAGATACTAACCACATTAAATCGGCGCACAAATAGCTCGCCGATATCGGTGTTATGCGGCATTGCAGCGCGACGGTTTGCGGGTTTGTCAGATATTGCCATGACGCTCTCAAAAAGTGGACTTCAAGTATGAAAATTGGCAACTGTTTTAGAGCGGTAAGACGCTTTATACAGAACCATCAATAAAGTAAAACCAAACGAAAAAGGAACAGCCGAGCCTAGCAGATAATGTTTACAGATTTTTAACAGCCGCGTAAGTATTCAGACTTTCTATCCTACTTAATTGACGGCAACCAATCACCAGCAACTCAGCCAAACACCCTCTCTATAACATCACGCTACCTGTGCTATTGCTCGACACTGGGTAGATAGTCGGTATCAGTACGAGTCGCCATACGCAACCACGCACTACGCGCGCGTGGGTTTTGACTGGTTTCAGCTTTGCTTGGACCCACGCGTTTAGGCTTGCTAAAGTAGCGTGGACGATTGGGCGGCATCGGCAAATTCTCATCCTCTGGATATTGGCCTTTACTATGACGCTGCAAAAACTGCTTGATACGGCGATCCTCTAACGAGTGAAAACTAATCACTGCTAGCTGCCCGCCTGCCTTTAATATCGGAATGCTTTGTTCTAAAAAGTCATCAACATCGCCAAGCTCATTGTTAATAAAAATGCGCATCGCCTGAAAACTTTGAGTCGCTGGATGCTTACCTCGCTGCCAATTAGGATGCGCCACTTTAATCACTTCAGCCAATGCCAAAGTAGAGTCATAACTGTCCATCTGCTTAATAGCACGGGCGATACGGCGACTATGACGCTCTTCGCCAAAATCATAAAGCACATTGGCCAAGGTTTCATCATCGACTTTTTCTAACCACTCAGCGACCGACTGCCCACGGCTGGTATCCATACGCATATCGACCGCACCGTCACGCATAAAACTAAAACCACGACTGCCATCATCAATTTGCGGCGATGAGATACCCAAATCTGCCATTAAGCCATCAACTTGAGTGATTCCCATCGCCGCTAGACTATCCGTCAACGTCGCAAAACTATCGTGCACCACTTTTACGCGACTATCGGTCTTTGCCAATTCGCGAGCAACGCTAATAGCGGTTGGATCTTTATCAAAAACAATCAAGGTTGCGTCATCGGCCAACTGGCTTAATAATAATCGACTATGACCACCACGCCCGAAGGTAGCATCAACGTAGACGCCACTCATCTGCAAGCTATTTTGGTTGTCACTGCTTTGTTCTGCATCGTCTGTTTGCTTAGGTAGCGCTTTGACACCGAGCACTGCCGCGACGGTTTCTTGCAATAGCACTGCATCATGAACAAAGCTCAATTCACCAGAGCTGACTTTATCCGTGACAGACTTTTGATTCGGCTGATTAGCAGAGTCATTCTCTACCACAAAATCGTTTTCTACAGCAGACAGCTCAGCCTCTGATGCAGCATTAACAGTGGCTAAAGAAGGATTCATTTTAGAATCTTGCTTAGTATTCGGCGTATTTTTTGGCTTATTATTCAATATGGACACAAACGACTCAGTAGATGACGACCATTTTGGTCAGTAAGAGTGAAAAATCAGATGAAAATAAACAAGTTATGACTTGTCTAACATTATTATCGCAAGGATACACGGGTAGTCAAGCGCTAGACGGGCATTTCGTTAAAAATATTCCATCTCTCTGTTATACTAGCGCTATATTTTACGCTATTTTTTCTACATTGACGGCTATTGTTTGTGCCGTATTTTTTATTCAAACTTGTCATTCATATTTATCATTAGCATTTTTCACTGCTATTTTTTCATTTTTCACTGCCATATTCATTAACTAGCCTATTCTGAGAATTTTATGATGCAATCATCGACTTCAAATAACAGCACACGCCCTGTCCGTACCCGTATTGCGCCATCGCCTACTGGCTTTCCGCATGTCGGCACCGCTTATATTGCCCTATTTAATTTAGCTTTTGCTAAAGCCCACGGCGGCGAATTTATTTTGCGTATCGAAGACACGGATCAAACGCGCTCAACCGAACAATCTGAAAAAATGATTTTGGATGCGCTGCGTTGGGTCGGTCTCGACTGGGCGGAAGGTCCAGATATTGGTGGCCCGCACGCGCCTTATCGTCAGAGTGAGCGTAGTGATATTTATAAAAAGCACGCCGAACAGCTCATAGAAAACGACCATGCGTTTCGCTGCTTTTGTACCAGTGAAGAGCTCGATGCCATGCGTGCTGCTCAAATGGCCAATGGTGAAACGCCACGTTATGACGGTCGCTGTGCCCATTTAGCCCCTGAGAAAACTGCGCAATTGGTCTGTGAGGGCAAACCGCATGTCATTCGTATGCGTGTGCCTACCGAAGGCGTCTGTCAAGTACATGACATGTTACGCGGTACGGTTGAGATTCCTTGGACACAAGTCGACATGCAAGTGCTGCTAAAAACAGACGGCATGCCGACTTATCATTTAGCCAACGTTGTCGATGACCATTTAATGGACATCAGCCATGTGTTGCGTGGTGAAGAGTGGCTGAACTCTGCGCCCAAGCACCAGCTGCTTTATGAGTATTTTGGTTGGGAGATGCCGGTGCTTTGCCATATGCCACTGCTGCGTAACCCAGACAAATCAAAACTGTCTAAGCGTAAAAACCCAACCTCTATCACCTATTATCGTGATGCAGGCGTGCTGCCTGAGGCGCTGCTCAACTACCTCGGTCGTATGGGCTACTCGATGCCTGACGAAGCTGAACAGTTTACCCTAGAAGAAATGATTGGTAGTTTTGATATTCAGCGTGTGTCCCTTGGCGGCCCTATCTTCGATATCGAAAAACTGAACTGGCTCAACGCAGAATGGTTACGTGCATTAACGCCTGAAGAGCTAAAAAATAAAATCCTTGACTGGGCAAATAACAGTGACAAGCTGACGGCTATCGCAGCGGCGATTCAGCCTCGTATTGAGCTGTTGTCTGATGCGGTTAATTGGGGTGGCTTTTATTTCCAAAACTTACCTGCTATCACAGCCGAAAGCTTTACCCATAAATCGCTCACCCCTGAGCAAATTACTGAGATGCTACAACTGGCGCTTTGGCAGTTAGAGACCTTACCGACGTGGACGGAAGAAAATATCTACGCCACCTTAAAAGGTCTTGCGGCTCACCTCGATATCAAGATGCGTGATTTTATGGCACCGTTCTTTATCGCTATCGCTGGTAGCACCTCATCGACGCCCGTCATGAATTCTATGGCGATTATCGGCGCTGATATGACCTTGACTCGCTTGCGCCATGCAGTTGACGTACTTGGCGGTTTGGGTAAAAAGAAACTGAAAAAACTTGAGAAACAAGCGGCAGAATTACCAGATTTTTTGGCAGTAGAATAGTTTGGCAGCTGAGTAATAAATTGGTTGAAAGTTTTTGAATAAAAAAGGGTCAGGTCAATTCTGACCCTTTTTTTGTCATTAATAGGTACTACTACCCTTCAACTATTAAACATCCTTTATCAAATCTTTTAATTGGAAACAAACATGACCGCCAAAACCGTCACGATAGAAAGCAAAGATTATGTCTTTAGCACTCTCAAAGAAGCACAGAAATACTATGATGCCATCGTAAAAGAGCTTTTTGAGGCAAAACTTACCCTGACAAAAGGTCAAGATTTTGAAGATTTAAAGTGGATATACACCACTTACTGTGGTTATACCAATCATAATGTCGATCGATTGAAAGAATCTGACATCGTTGGCTTTAAAGGTATCAGCACAGTACAACAAAAAGGGGGGCAATATATCCCCACAGAATGTGCTGCCGTTATTTTCTCTAACGGTACTGAAGAAGAATTCTTTACCGATAAAGCCATCAAAGAGCTTGCCATCAAGCAAAATCCACGCTAATTTGGGCTTATTAAGTAGCTAAAATAGCTTTAAACGCTTTTTTTCGAATATTTATGCATTATTTTTAAAATAGTAGTTGACAAGACTGCCGCTCTTACATAAAATACGCACACTCTTAGCGAGGGGCTATAGCTCAGTTGGTAGAGCACTTGCATGGCATGCAAGGGGTCAACGGTTCGACTCCGTTTAGCTCCACCATACTATTTATTGCAACGCTCAGTACTACTGAAACGTAACCATAAATACTCGCTAGTAGGACGATATCAGCACCTAGGCAATGCTTATTTATTAAGCTATCTGATATTGTGAAGTGCCGTTGTAACCATTGGTTATAACACTCTATGCGTCCCCATCGTCTAGAGGCCTAGGACACCGCCCTTTCACGGCGGTAACGGGGGTTCGAATCCCCCTGGGGACGCCACTATTCGGCGTCACTTATTAGCACTTTTGCTT
>NZ_DKHR01000001.1:67611-70283 GCF_002453835.1 Psychrobacter sp. UBA6739 | reverse complement strand
ATTTTATAAAGACTTAACTATATAATAATCTACTGTTGTGATAGCAAGGTTTTTTGTTTATATTATCTACGCCCTTAGGTATTGTGGCTAACAATATTTTATTTGGTTGAAAAAATATCGATTTGTGACATTCGTCGTTGTATTTAATGATGAATAAGTCATTCTTAGTTCTTAATAGTTAATAATATCTATTAAGGTTATATTTTTTATCTTACAGTTGGATTTATTATGAGCAAAAATACCGCCATTGATTTAGAAAACCTGAACGTTGATGAGTTACGTGCCATCACTGAAAATGCTCAGCAGCTTATTGCTAAAAAACAACATCAGCGTTTGTATGACGCTTATATGCAGTTTGAGAAAATTGCAGAAGACAGCAATGCCTCTATCGAAGAGATTCTAAAAGCTGGTGAAACGCTAGAGAAAAAACGCAGCATCAAGTATCGCAATACTGACAACAACGAAGAAACATGGACTGGCCGTGGTCGCAAGCCAACGTGGTTGGTTGAAGCGCTAGCAGCAGGTCGTAGTATCGAAGATTTTGCCATCTAATAGTGTGGTGGCTAACAGGATGATGTCGGTTTAGATTTAGCAAGGTGCAATTTTTATTAAAGGCTATTTAAAATAAGCGCTCGTCTAAATAAGCGCTTGTTTAAATGAGTTCTGTTTTAAAAAAGCACCATGTTACATCTACTCTGATCATCGGGCTTGTTTCTCATGATTTGTGTGCAATCATAGCGTTTGATCGTGATAGTCCTTTCGTCTTAGAAGCTGATAAAAGCCAGTATCTTTATTGCCATTATGTTGGTAAAAAGATACTGGCTTTTTTTCTGTCATCTGTATGCCATTGTTTGTTATGATAATGACGTTTTTGTCTTATATAAGAGTTATGCAACCGTGCCCCAAGTATCTGCGTCGTCTCATAAGCGCCCTCGTAAGCTGTGGTGGCTGGTTGGGTTTGTATTATTTGCATTATTTGCTGTGTTGCAAATGCCAGCGGCGTGGCTGCTTGAAAAGTATGCTCCCGAAACGCCTTATGTACAGCATGTGTCGGGTAATTTATGGCAAGGCTCCGTTATCTGGCAGATGCCTTTAGCAGCGACACCGCTCACAGGTACGGCAGAATGGTCGTGGCAGCCATGGCATTTGTTATTGGGTAAGATAAGTGCAGAGGTCGATATCAATTCAGCACAAACCCGCCTCAATGGACAAGTGAAAATAGGCAGCAACTTATGGCAAGTGGATAATATGAGCGGCAAGATAGCACCTGAGACGTTGGCAAGTTTGGTTGATTGGCAATTGCCCAATACACCGATTCAGGTCAATAACGTTTCGCTCAGCCGTCAGTCTGGCTCAAGTACTGCCGCAGAAAACGCTTCAACAAAAAATCCATCTGGTTTTACTCAAGCCGATGGTCAGCTGACATGGGTCGGCGGTGAGATAGGCTATCCTAGTGGTGGCAAGGTTTTTTATCTGACCATGCCTGCGATGCGTGCTGAGTTAAGTGCCGAGCAAAAAAACAATAAAAACCTGCTTCATATCAATTTATTAAACAATCAAGATAAGCGCTTGGGCGACTTATATATCGATGGCGATAATATGTTGGATGTCAGTTTGACGCAGCGTTTATTAGAAAGTATGCCTGAGTATAAAGGGCAAGCACCCCAAGATACCCCAGTCGTCAGTGTGCGTCAGCCGCTGCTAAATGGGCTGGGGACACGCTAGATGATGAATGTTTCTACAACTTTAAAACCTGTGCTTAACACCCTTAATCGATTCTCAGGTTGGGTATTGTTATTGGCTGTTGCTTGGTTATGTTGGACAGCGGCTCGGTTACTATGGTTGTTGCTCGCAGCACCATTGGCACCGATGTTGCCACCAGCAGCTTTGCAAAACACATCGGCATCTGGCAAGGACTATAGTGGATTATTTGCTATTTTTGCAGACCCTGATCCTATTGCAGCAGCAGTGCAGCCACCGCCCAATGTCAATCTAAAAGGCGTTCTGTTAGCAATGCCAGAGAGCATGTCCTCGGCACTACTGGATGTCAATGGTGAAGTGAAAAATTATCGAATCGGTGATGCGCTAAAAGACAGTGGCTATACCCTTGTCGCTGTCGACTGGAATTCGGTTGTCATCGCTGATGCCAGTGACAAGCAAACCGTCATTAGCATGCCAGCCGCGATGCCGTTAGACCAAAGTGACATGATCGCAGGTGCCGTGAGTAATCAGCGCTTGCCAGAGAACAGCATGTTGCCTAACGCCCCTCAGCCTACACAAAATACTGAGGAAGAGTCCGCTGCGACAGGCAGTGACAGTAGCCCGCAATCTGCTATCGATGAAGCGGTCACAGAATTGCAAGAAAACCCCGCCAGTTATTTGAGTAGGATGGGGGTTATGGCAGCAGGGGAAAGCTATCAAGTAACACCTGCAATGCCAGCAAAGCTGCGTAATCGTCTAGGGCTTGAGCCAGGTGATAAAGTGCTAACGGTTAATGGTCAAAGCGTGGGTAGTAATCCTGCCCAAGATGCTAGTGTGCTGCAACAGGTACAGCAATCAGGTGAGGCGCAAATAGAGGTGCAACGCGGCGATCAAGTCATTACCATTCGTCAGCAGTTTTAAGCACAATAAATGGGTGAGAACTCTTATTTTAAGTAAATAAGTTTTAAGTA